>MVCT01000107.1 GCA_002049945.1 Candidatus Cloacimonas sp. 4484_140 | reverse complement strand
TTTTCGAAATCGATTGCATCTTTGGGGCATTCCTCTGCACACATAAGACATCCTTTGCAATAATCGTAATCGATGACAGGAAGTTCATCCACGATCTTGATCGCAGGTTCGGGACAAATTTTCCAGCAGATAAAGCATTTTATACACTTATCGTAATCGATGATCGGGCGGACATTTCGCCAGCTGCCTGTTTTGTTCTGAAGCATCGAGCCAAGCGCAGCAGCCATCGGAGGCATATCTTTCGCACCGGTAATAATAACCGGCTTATCATTTTTTTGAAATTTAATAACCATATTCATATCCTTTCTATCCGCTCGCTATTGAGTCATACGCCTGCTTAGCAGCACTCTTGTTTTCTTCTTGAAATCGGGGAATAGAGCTATCAATTCCCTTGAAAACCGCATCAATCTTAACAATACCTGTTAGCTTTGCAAAGGCACCTACAATCGCGGTGTTCACAATGGGGGCTGTCCGGGAACCAAGTCTGTTTTGAACTGCAATTTCGGTCGCGTCAACAGTGTAAACCTTATAGTCATTACCAAAGTCAAAAAAATCAGGTTTCTTATCAGAATTGATCAATATCCACCCGCCTTTCTTCAAACCCTTGGTAACATCGACTACTTCTATCAATGTCGGATCGAGTACGATTACACCATCCGGGTAATAAATTTGTGATCGAATCTGTACCGGCTTATCATCAATCCTGGTGAAGGCTTCTACTGGCGCACCGCGCCGCTCAACACCGAATCGAGGAAATGCCTGAACATACTTTCCACCCTGGAAAGCAGCTTCAGCCAGCACAAAAGAAGCTTTCACCGCTCCCTGGCCACCACGGCCATGCATACGGATTTCAATCATGCTTCCTCCTATATATTTTATTAATTTTGTAAAAAAATGTGTTCTTCCGAACAAAACTGCAATCTATGCTTTGTGTATTATTGAGAAAAAAGCATTGTGAAACATTAATATTAACCATGTAAATAACAAATACCATTCATATTTCTTGAAGCAGACTTCAATTCCGCCCAAATCTTTGTCAATAATTTTGACAAAGAAATAGCACTGTCCATTTTAAGTCTATATGGCAAATAATCAACGCAAACGATATAAGAAGAAAACTTCAATAAAGAAAGAGGAAAACGCTCTCTTAAAATTCAAGAGTCTATTATGATAAAATCTACAAAGAGATAACGATAAATTCCAATCAGCTCAGCTTAACGATCAGCAATATCTTCATTACTGATAAGGTCGAGGAAAAAGGCGGTCAGATACTGAGTGTGAAGGAATCCGATGACGGCAGCAAGATCGAAATGGAAATTTTTGATCCTGCAGCAAAGCAGTATTACATACTCATTTTGAAAAATGATACGAGCGGTCTCTATGACAAGATCACAGAACTCTCTATCGTTATTGACGATTTCGGTTATTTCGGCGGACCATTGCTTGATGAATTTTTGGCTCTGAACAAATCGATCACATTTGCTGTTCTTCCTGATCTTTCCTACAGTGAAGAGGTTATGCAAAAGGCGTATAATCAAGGCAGGGAAACCATTATACATGTGCCTATGGAGCCGGAAACTTACCCGAAAGATGACCCCGGCAAGAATGCGATCTATGTTGATCTAACTGAAAATGAAATAAAGAAACGAATGAAAAAGTTCATCAAACAACTCCCCCTGTGTATCGGCGCGAATAATCATATGGGTTCGCTTGCAACCCAGCATGAGTATGTCATGAGGCCGGTTCTTGAGATTCTGAAAGCTAATGACATGTGCTTCTTTGACAGCCGTACTTCAGCTAAGACAGTGGGCTACACGCTTGCAGAAGATATGGAAGTTCCAACCTGTCAGAGAGATATCTTTCTCGATTCCGGAGAATATCCTGATAGGGTTACAGCAAAAACAGAAAATATATTAGATCTCGCATCGCGAAAAGACAAGATCGTTGCCATTACCCATGCCAAAAAGGGCAGTCTTGAAGAACTGAAACAAATACTGAAAAACCTCGAAGGAAATAATATCAAGCTTGTTCCGATCACAGATATTGTACTTCCGAAAGAATATGTTCTATGACCGCACTTAAATCAATAATCCTAGGCATTGTGCAGGGACTTACTGAGTTTCTTCCGGTAAGTAGTTCCGGGCACTTGGTGATCTTTCAAAAACTTCTCAAGTTTAACGACCCGGGTGTTCTTTTTGAAATTGCAGTGCACCTTGGAACACTTGTCGCAGTAATTATCTATTTCCGGAAAGATATATGGGAAATAATCAAATCTATTTTTAACTGGAGAAAAGATGCGCCAGAAAATATAAAATATGCACATCACCTTCTTTTTTATCTGATCATCTCTTCTGTAATTACTGCGATAATTGGATTCGCATTCAAGGACACATTTGAATCTCTTTTCGAAAACACGGTTCTTGTGGGCTTCATGCTCATCATTACAGGCGGTTTTCTCTTTGCGTCTGATAAAATTAGGAATACTACCAAGAAGAAAATGAGCGTCCCCTCTTCACTGCTGGTCGGCTTAGCTCAAAGCATTGCGATCATCCCCGGAATCTCCCGCTCAGGGGCGACAATTACAGCCGGCATTTTTACAGGCAGAACCCGAGATCTGTCGACACGTTTTTCATTTCTTCTATCCATCCCCGCAATTCTCGGTGCCACTCTTTTGAAAATTAAAGACATGCAAAGTGCGATGTCGTCAGGTGAAGTGGTGCTGAATTTTATTCTTGGCGGTATAGTAGCTGCAATTGTCGGTTATTTCGCTATCTCCTTTCTAATAAAAATGATCAAACAAGCCAAGTTGTTTTATTTCTCTATTTATTGCTGGATCATTGGAATTATCACAATATTTTTTATTTAAATTATGAAAAATAATCTAAAAAAATCAATTGAGGTGCTTGTTTTTGCTTCTGATAAACCTATCTCGGCTGAACAGATAGCTCGTTTTCTCGAAATCGATAATAGCCAAAATATCGACAAATTGATAGAGAAATTAAACCTTGAATACAGCGAACAGGGGAGAACTTTCTGCATCAGAAAGGTCGCAGGCGGTTACAAGTTTGCCACAGATCGGCAGTATTATCATCTTATTGAAAAGTTATACGAAGAGAAAAAAGATATCAGTTTGACTTCTTCCGCTCTTGAAGTTCTGGCAATTGTCGCCTACCACCAGCCAATTACACGCCCAAAAGTAGATGCGATACGAGGAGTAAACTCTCAATATCACATAAAGAACCTGCTGGAAGTTAAGCTCGTCAAAATTGCTGGTAGGATGAAAACATTCGGGCGTCCGTTGCTCTATACGACAACTGATAAATTCCTCGAATTTTTCGGGCTTAACGATATTGAAGACCTTCCCAATCTTCATCAGATACGTGAGCTTATGGCGACGGATATTGCAGAACCCCAAAACATGAAAACAAAAGATCAGCTCGAACTACTCGCTGAAAATTCAGATGAATAAAAAACTCAAATACTGGGACATCAAATCTGAACTTCAAAAGGGGATCATTCACAATAATTACTTCTTCACTGACGTAGAAAGTTTCCTGAAAGATAAAGCATTTCGTAAGCTCAAAACTGCAATCGTTCCACCCAGTGTGATGGATTTCAATTTCGATATGTTTTTTGGGGAGGAAACAAAAGCCAATGAAGTTCTCGAAGCGCTGCAAACTCCCCCAATGCTTTCCGATAAAAAATTGGTCATTCTGCGAAATTTCCAGTCAATGCATATTGCCTATAAGAAAAAAATGGTAGAGTATCTTGAAAAGCCCATTCAGGGTGTAGTATTCGTTATAGAATCCGATAAAGTAAATACTCGCTCCGGGCTTTATGCAAAGATCACAAAACTTGCTCACACATATTATTTCTATCATCCCTATAATGAAAGCGAAGCGATCCGCTTTCTTAGAGAGGAATCCCCTGCTCTGAATAAGACAATTGATAGTGATGCTGCGCGTATCATGGTCGATTACATAGGATTGAATTTTCAGGAACTTCACGGCGAGCTCGAGAAAGTTGCGCTTTACTCCGGGGGCAGAACTCATATTACTCCCGAAGATGTGCAGGCATGTATCGGCATTTCAAAAGGAAATACTATTTACGAACTTCAAAATGCATTAACTCAGCGCAATCTGGGGCAATCAATTAAAGTGCTGGAAAATCTGATGGCAAATAATATGTCGCCTGTGCTTATCGTGATCATGCTCACACGGTTCTATACAACGCTTTGGGATATTCTCGTTCAACGGTTTCAGCAGAACAAATCAAAGACAGAGATCGAGCGCTCGCTTGGCGGCTGGGGCTCGAAATCATTCATGAATTCTTCCGAATTTTATTCACTTGAAAATTTTGAGACGATCTTTGCACTACTACTGGAAGCTGACAGAAAACTCAAATCACTCGATATAAAATTAAACAAAACTATTCTCGAGATGATGATATATAGGTTGTGCAAAAATGTCTGATCAGATGAATTTTAAAGCAGGATTTGTATCCATAATCGGAAAACCAAATGTGGGCAAATCCAGTTTGATGAACGCTTTTCTCGGCGAGAAACTCTCTATCACAACTCCCAAACCTCAAACCACGCGCCAGAACCTACTCGGCATTCTCTCTCGTGACGATTATCAAATCGTTTTTATTGATACGCCCGGATTTCTGAAACCACGCTATCTGCTTCAGAAAAAAATGCAGTCATCGATCTCGGAAGCACTCAAAGGTGTCGAAGTGCTCCTATTTATATGCGACATCGAAACCTTCCCCACAGATTATGACACGCAGGTAAGCAGTATCATCCTAAAATCGAAAATTCCCAAGCTTGCTGTTATTAATAAAATTGATCTTGCCAAAAATGATAAAGCGCTTGAGGAAGCAAAAGCCACACTTACAGACTGGGGTTTCGAGGATATCTTTTTCATTTCGGCGACAAAAGACATCGGGCTAAAAGTATTGTTTGAAAAGATACTCTTGCTGCTCCCGATCCACCCGCCTTATTATCCTATTGATAACATCTCAGACCGTAATATGAGATTCTTTGCACAAGAGATCATTCGCGAAAAAATATTCCTTCATCTTCACCAGGAAATTCCCTATTCAATTGCTGTCACTGTGGATATGTTTGAAGAAGAGGATGACAGAGCAGAGGTGTGGGCAAATGTTTTTGTAGAAACCCATTCTCAGAAAAAGATCATCATCGGCAAAAACGGCGCGATGATAAAAGAGATACGCCTTGCTGCACAGCGTGATATTCGTTACCTCATCCGGAAAAAAGTTCGGCTTCATCTTTGGATAAAGATACGAAAAAATTGGCGGAAAAATGAAAGAGTGCTAAAAGAGTTCGGTTATAAATAGCCAGAAAAATGCAATTTCAAATTTCTAATTTCGGATGAACTTTCAATAACACTCTTAAATATAAAAACAATGATCAGTTAAAATAATTCTCGATCCTTTAAATCTTAAGGACACACTATGGAAGATCATTATTTTATCGCAATCGCAGGAAATATCGGCGTGGGCAAAACCACCATGACCCGGCTGATCAGCGAAAAGCTGGAGTGGGAAGCGTACTACGAGCCGGTCATCACAAATCCCTATCTCGATGATTTCTATGCGGATATGGACAGATGGAGCTTTCATCTGCAAGTGTATTTTCTTTCCAAGCGTTTTGAGATTATAAGAACGGTTCTATGACTGAAAGGGATTTTGAGAATTATCAGGATCTTTTTAAAAATATGACATATTATTTGCAGGATCCGGACTTGATCGTGTATCTCCGGGCTGATGTTGACGAGCTTATTGAGCGAATACAGCAACGTGGAAGAGAAAGCGAAAAGACAATCCCGAAGAGTTATCTTCAGCAGCTTAATGATGCCTATGATAATTGGATCCCACGCGCAAAGAAAATGACGCAGGTTCTGGAGATAAATACAAATAATTGTACTGAAAAGGAAATCGAAGCACAGGCAGAAAGGATCATCGAAAAGATCGAGGAATTCTGTCCACCTTCGATATTTGATAGAGGAAAGTAATAGAATACCGGCTTGCTGCAATCCCACATCAT
>MVCT01000106.1 GCA_002049945.1 Candidatus Cloacimonas sp. 4484_140 | reverse complement strand
CTGGGTGCTCGGCGCTCCGCGCCTCACAACCAGCGGATGCAGCAGACGATCCCGTCGGCAAACAAGTTTGCCTCCGGTCTCGCTCCTGATCCGCGGCGATTAGAGGGCGTAAAATCGGAGTTACTAATGAAATTGGATGAATCACAGGAGCGGTTCTGTACTTCGACTGCAAGTCATGTTCGCCTGTTGGCCCCTGCAGGCAGTGGGAAGACGTTATCCCTCTTATGGCGCTGCAAACGTATTGCGGAATTGCAAACTGATAAAACCCAGCGATTTCTCATCTTCACGTTCACACGTGTTGCGCGCGATGAACTCCGGTATCGTTTGAATACTGATGACACATTCGCAGCTGTGCGGAACTCTATTCGCATCGACACACTCAATAGCTGGGGGTACAACTACCTCCGGAGACAGGTGAACCCCGCTTTGGTGCTGAAGAAGACCAAGATTGACTTGTTCTCTCTTATGAAGCATAACCTCCGTCCAATCTGGACGAAGAGAGAACCGATTGCTCAGGCGCTTGCTGATAGACAGAATCGCTTCGAACAGGTCATGGGGGTGGTGGATGCCCTCAAAACGTCCGGCTTTCGGCATGACGTTTCGGATCTATTGTCAGCGTTTTCCGGTCATACAGAATGGCTTACGCGCTGTGGCCTGTCGCGGTACTTCGAAGCGAACGTAGAACGGCCGCTCGAACAAATGGGCATGGTTAAGAGCCCAGCTTCTTCTCGGACCGACCGTCTCTCATACTTCTTGGAGTTTTGGAAGGAAGCATGTGACCATTTGTGGCAGAGTGCCATACTTACCTTCGATGATCAGAAGTACTGGGCCCTTCTGATGCTTCAAAAGAAGTACCGAACAACCCATTTTCCGGAACCGAATCGATACCATCATATCCTTGTTGACGAGTTCCAGGATATCAATCCACTTGACTTGTTTCTGATCAAAGAGCTCGTGAGGGTCAACCGGAGTACGGTCACCATAGTTGGCGATGATGACCAAGCTATCTTTGAGTGGCGGGGTGCGGTGCCATTATTCATCCTCAGGCCTGAAGAGTTTTTCGATGAACCGTTTGAAACCTACGTACTTGAGACAAACTACCGATCTGCGACGAACATCCTCGATCATTCGCAAAGGCTAATTGCCCACAATGCATTTCGCGAGCCGAAAAACGTATCTCCCGGGAATAAGCAAAAGGCGCAGATCGTACACCGCCATTTTGGCACGCACGACGAGGCAGTTCAGTTTGTCCTTGAACTCGCCAGGGAAGCAAATTCCGATGGAATACCTAAGTCCCTTGCCGTACTCACGCGAAAGCAAAGTCAGCTCATCCCCTTAGAGATCATGCTGACTTCGGAGAAAATCCCGTTCTACGCAAAGGAGGATCTCAATGTCCTTCTTGGTGATGCCTTTAGAGAATTGAGGACTGTTTTGGAAGCGATCGCGACAAAGCGACAACCTCGTGGCATTAATGATGTGGTGAATGCTTTTCTCCAGTGCTGTAACAAAGTCCGCACGTACCCCATGGCAAGAGGTTACCGACAGGCAGTCTATGCTTTTCTTATGTCGAAACGACCCCGGACGTTGATGAATTGCATTGAGCACTTCCAGGCGTACCAAGGCCCTCTCCGAGGGGAGCCACTCGACTATGCTCTCCCAATAGCCAGAGTATTGGAGGCCGAAAGTGTAGCAGAAGCGATCCAGCTGATCGAGGACAATTTGGAGGGTTTGCAACAGCATTATGGCAAAGGGGAAGATGACATTTTTTACAAGGATCCACCTTTTCTCTACTTGGGAGAGTATGCGCGACGCTATGACCATGACTTCTTCAGGTTCATCGATGACGTCGATGAAGCGATCGCAGCTACGACCTACTTGCCGAATACAGAAGCTGATTCAGAGAGTGTAGATCCGGACCTTCGGCACGCAGTGCATCTAATGACTGCTCTACGGGCCAAGGGTAAGGAGTTTAAGACGGTGGTCATCCTTGATGTTAATGATGGAATGTGGCCCATCCGGCTGGCCGAAACACAGGCAGAGCTTGAGCAGGAGCGACGAATCTTCTATGTTGGCATAACAAGAGCTCAGGAGCGACTCTTCCTGCTTTCGGTGGAGCGACTTGCAGGACGATTAGTGCCTGTCACCCCATATCTTTCGGAAATGGGGATTGCCGGATAATCACCGCGGCCCTTAAGCGACGGAAGAGATTAAGCTGTCGGATGACTGTCTGCCTGGAACTGCGGAGTAGAGAGAGGCAAGGGCGCACCCCTCTAACATTTGCTCCAGCCGACCGAGGGGCGCGTGCTTCGTGGGTTGCTTTTTGGCGTTTTCAAGGTTCATTTCGTCTAATCAGGTCAGGTGATCATTCGCCCTCGGCGGCTGAGCATCTTGTTCGCGGCGCTGACTTCGTCAGCGCCGCGATTGGCCATGAAAAATATGATCGAATATTCAGAAGACAGTGGTGAAGTCATCTCCGTATCAATAAATGGAGAGAATTTAGATTCTGATGATGGTGAATCGTGGCACACTCCTAAAGCGCTTCTCAGGGGTGTCAAGGTGAATGATTTGCCTGACGGGATTGCATTTGCCTTGTGTGATAAAATCCAGGAAGGAGTCATATTTCTCGACTCAATTCCAGTATCCATAACGAAAGTCAGTTCTGGCAAATTGCGACTATCATTCGAAGATGGTGGGACAAGAAAGTATTGGGATGGGAAAATTGGTTTCAGCCATTACATGGAAACAAAGAAGGCCATCGTTGAGGAGAGAGAAAAAGAAGACGGAGATATTAAGCTCGATTCTTACGATGATGATGGAGCTTATATTTTCATGCATTTCTCGACCGAAATTGATTGTGACACTTGCGATGAAGCCATTCAGATTTCCGAACAGATCACGAATGAGATTGAGGGCGCGGCTGAGCTTCGAATCGGTGTTGAATTATTTAAAGTTTCTGAATCAGAGAATGAAAAGGATTTCACACTACGTGTTGTGCTTCCCATCCTCCGGAAACTAGGTTTTTCTAACGTCAAATATAATCATGGTAAGCGAGAGTATGGAAAAGACATAGTATTTTCAAGGATAACAGAATTCGATGAAGTTGAGCACTGGGCAGCTCAAGTGAAATTTGGCGATATCAGAGGTGGAGCGAATTCTGAGATTGATGAAATTTTTTCTCAAATTGAGGACGCATTCAAAATGCCATACTATGATCTGTACACAAAGACGAAGGTGCGCCCATCGAAGGTTTGCGTGATAGTATCGGGGAAGTTTACCGAAAATGCTATCGAAAAGATATGTGAAAAGATTGAATCACATGCTATGAGAAATAACATTCTCTTCATTGACGGAGAGAGGATTGATACAATAAGTGAAAAATTTCGCAGAAAATAGCGGCCAACAAATAAATTCAGCGGACGGAAAAAACCACGCCGCCGAGAATCGCGGCGCTGGACGAAGTCAGCGCCGCGATTATATGGAAGTATATAGAATCAGTGAATATGCATTTGTACAAAATTTTAAATTATTGTGGCAAAATAAAAGGTGAATATTTGTATAGTAAAAGAAAAAAAATATACTCTGATGATATCGTTTCTGTTATAAGCGATTTTAAATTTAATATCAATATAATTAAAGAAAAGTTAGGTTGTGATAGTGTTATAAATCAAGGTTTGTTTCTCATGTCCTTTGCAAGATTTGAAGATACTATTAGAAAAATCATTAAAATTATTCTAGTATCATTTCCAGAGAAAGTAGAAAGTAAAACAGTAAAAATAACAAGAAAAGACATTAGTAAAGTTGCTGATAATGGATATGAAATTATAATTGATAACGAATTATATCAACTTTTTAAAAATGGTGTAAAATATCAATTGGAATATTTATTTTCAATTATGTGTAATATTAACTGGGCTGATATGACATCTGAATTAAGAGATAGTATAAATAAATGTAATGATATATCACTATATCGAAATTCATTAATTCATAATGGTGGAATAGCAAGTAAGGATTTGTGTGAAAATGCTGTAATTTTTAAAGTTAATGAATTATCTAAAATTGAATATAGTATAGAATTAATAAATAAATTTTTAGTAACATATTTAAATTTTTCTTCGGTTATTAGCGAATATGCAAAAAATACTTATGACTCATATTCTGAATTATCAAATATCGATAAACTCAGAAACTTATGGAATAACTGTTTTAGTAGTCCATTATTAAATTTTGATAAATACTGGGAGTATAATGAAAGCGATGATTTAATTACGAACATTAAATATCCAGATTACGAGAATTCAATTAGTAGCAGTGAAAAGGTTTTACTATCAATATGGCGTCATCAATATTATGATGGAATTAAAACTGAAGAATTTTTATTGTGTAGTATAAATTATCATGAAATATATAAATTATACAAGGGTTTATCTAATTTGAAATTTTACTATATGTATCAAAATGCACAAGCATTAGGATATCCAAAAATTAATTTAAATAAAAGGTAATTATCTAGAAAAAGACCATATAACATCTGGCTGCACACGAACGCCTTTAGCTGTTACGTTAAACTTGTGGGCATAAGCACGTATTGTGGATTTTGCACTAAAGCGTCTGTAGAATAATGATTCGGCGTCGGTGAGCCTTGTTCGTTGTTGCCGGACGCTCCGCGCCCGGCAACAATCGCCGCGTATTACCACCAGCGGCTGCAGCAGACGATCCCGTCGGCAAACAAGTTTGCCTCCGGTCTCGCTCCTGATCCGCGGCGATTATGCGGCATGTGCGTGATTCGATGAAGTTATAAGGATGAGGCTGAAATGTGAAGGATTCGAACTCATTGAAGGAATAGAGTATCCGGCTTTAGCGTCACCCGAGATTGAGGCGTGCTTGACACCAGCGGATGCGTTCGAAAAAGCCAAGACGGTGAGGGAGGCATTCAAAGGTCCGGCGCAAATAGATCCAGAGTTTATGCTCGGTTCTGTCATAGATTATTCCACGACTCCACCGCGACGTCATGCATTCCTTGAGGTTGAGCCGTTGGTCATGAAAGTGACAATGGGTACTCCCACTATA
>MVCT01000105.1 GCA_002049945.1 Candidatus Cloacimonas sp. 4484_140 | reverse complement strand
CCTCTGCCTGTTGGGGCGTATCCGTCAGCTGACGGAGAAGACGGATGGTGAATTCTTTTTGGTTTCGGTTCACCCCGTTAAATCATTTTTCTCTATTTAACTGGGGTTTATCCGAGTTAGAATTTAGTAATTGAAGTAATTTACCTTTCCCGGCAAATAATAAGCTGCTTTGTGGGGATGAGATAAAATTAATTTGAAATACCATTTCTTTAACAATTGTGTTCCCAAATGCAATTTGGGAACAAGAAGGAAGAAGGAAAACTAATAATCAAACTATGCTTGATATTTTATTTGTAATTAGTCCCGACAAGTCGGGAGGATTTAGAAATTTAATTTATTTTTTCCTGCAAATAATGAGTTGTTTAGGCGAGCTCGATTCGAAGGATGATCCGTCGAAATCACCAAACTTTTCTACAATATCAAATCCATTATAATAAAGCAGGTTATCAAGCTCTTCAGGATAGTAGATCCGCATATTCAGCTCAACTGCAAATTCTTCTTTATTCCCTATTTTATAGTACCATTTAATATGATTCATCTGGGTTGCTCTCTCGTAAATATTATTCTCAGTGATTATGACAGTCTCATGCCCGTAAGGATCTTCATATTCTGCAACCGGGAAACGACTATTCGGATCGCCCAAAAGTCGTTCCAGCCGTGGATTGAAAATATCAATGATGAAGTGACCGTTTTCAGCGAGATGTCCTTTCATTGAATCACATAGTGCTTCAAAGCTTCCCCTATCATGAATGTGAGCTATAGAATTAAAGGGAATAAAAATGAGATTGAATTTTGTTGGGATTGAGAATTTCCTGCAATCTGCATGAATAAATTTGCATGAGAGATGCTCTCTTTCGGCTTTCTCTTTTGCGACTTTTAGCATGCCTTCTGAAATATCGAGTCCTGTAACATCAAAGCCCTGCCTCGCCAGTGGAATTGTGATCCTGCCGGTTCCACATGCTAGCTCGAGAATTGGTTCGCCATATTTCTTTGCTTGGGTAATGTAAAAGGGAATGTCTTCAACTATTTCCACGTGCTGGGCATCATAGTGAAGTCCATCCAGATAAAGTGCGTGTGAGTCGATGGGTTTCATTTAATTATTATTTAGTAATCTTTTCTAATACTTTTTTTATTTTTTGCAATGCTCGTCCACGATGACTGATCTTGTTTTTTTCCACCACATTAAGCTCTGCAAAACTTTTTCCTGAATCGTGCAAATAAAATATGGGATCATAACCAAATCCCATTGTGCCTTTTTCTTCCACACCTATATAACCTTCGCAACATCCCTCGACAATGTATTTTTCATTCTTATTAACAATCAATACAATAACTGTTTTAAAAACCGCATCTCTCTTTTCAGCAGGGATATCACTCATTTCTTTGAGCAATTTCTCTCTGTTATCAGCATAAGTTACGTTCTCACCTGCATATCGAGAGCTGAAAACACCTGGCTCACCGTTTATTGCATCGACAAAAAGACCTGTATCATCAGCCATTGCAGGCATACCGGTTATTTCAAATATCTCCCTCGCTTTTTTCTCTGCATTACCTTCCAAAGTATCTTTATCTTCAACCACATCAGGGAAATGATCAAAATCGGAAAAAGTATAGATCTCGACAGGAAGCTCTTGCATGAGGGCTTTGATCTCGGTTATCTTATCTTTATTATGGGTAGCCAGTACGAGTTTCATCATAACTCAAATTTCTTTTTGATAATTTCAATAAATTTATTGTGTGAAGAAAAGGGAATTTCCGGTAATTCATCGATCGGAAAATATTGTGCATCCATAGCATCATCTCCGGGTTGCAGAAAGCCGCCGGTTACCTTCATAAGAAATCCAAAAGTAACAACTCGTTTATATATTGATGAATCCTGAAAAAAATAACCGAGAAATTCCAGTGCCTCTCCATCCAAACCTGTTTCTTCTTTGAGTTCGCTCACAGCACACTCTGCTGCGGTTTCGTCTATCTCCACATAACCGCTTGGTAATGCCCAGCTTCCGGGCTTTGGTTCGTTCTTTCTTTTTATGAGAAGAAGTTCATGCTTGTTACCCAGCACCACACAGGCAGATGCAGGAATGGGATTTGCATAATATGTCCACCCGCAGGCAGGGCAGTAGCGCCGAATTTTACTGTTTTCGTCCGGTTTTTCTGAAAGTTTTCCCCCGCATGAAAGGCAGTAAATTGGCTCTTTTATGTACTGCACGTGAACGATTTACACTCTTTCGAGATATTTTCCTGTTCGTGTATCGATTTTCAGTGTATCACCCTTATTAACGAACATGGGAACCTGCACTTCAAGACCGGTTTCCACTTTGGCGCTTTTCGTCACATTGGAGACAGTATTTCCTTTGATGCCGGGTTCACATTCCACTACTTCGAGATTTACAGTTGTGGGGAGTTCAATATAAATGATCTCATCCTCGGTTTGGAATAGAGCGATCTCTGTATTTTCTTTCATGAAATATTTTTTATCGCCAATAAGTTCCTCGTTGATCTCAATCTGGGCGTAGGTTACAGGATCCATCACCACAAAGTTCATCCCGTCATGATAAAGATATTCCATCTTTTTCTTTTCGATACGAACCTCTTCGACCTTTTCGCCTGATCGGAAAGTGTTGTCAACAACCTGGCCTGTTCTCACGTTTTTCAGCTTGGTTCGTACAAAGGCACCTCCCTTACCGGGTTTCACATGTTGAAATTCTACAATTTCATAAAGATTATTTCTAAAGATCATTACCATTCCATTACGAAAATCAGCAGTTGATGCCATATTTACTCCAATCTTACAATTCGTTTCTATGAGTCAGTGCGCTGGCAAGGGTTTTTGAGCTTGTGTACTCAATATCGCCGCCAACAGGCAAACCGGTTGCAAGCCGGGTTATCTTTCTTTCCGGACTTTGCAACTTGGATGTGATAAAAGCCATGGTTGTTTCACCTGCACTACTCGGGTTTAAAGCAAGTATTATTTCTTTAATATTCTCTTTTTCGACTATTTCTTTAAGTTTAGGAAAATATATATGATTCGGTCCGATGCCGTCCAGTGGAGAGATGAGATTTCCCAGCACAAAATATCGTCCGCTATACACTCCAGTTTCATCAATAAGATAGACATCCTGAGATTTCTCGACCACACAGAGAGAGGTCTTATCTCGCTCATTATCAGTGCAGAAGTGGCAGGGACTTTTCTCTGAAAGCATATTGCAGCGCTCACATTTCTGTATCGAAGTGATGGAATCATGGATGAGTTCTGCAAGGTTCAATCCCACCTGTTTATCCTGACTGATAAGATAAAAAGCAAGACGCTCCGCAGTTTTCTCGCCGATTCCGGGTAACTGCTTGAAACCGTCTTTAAGCTTTTCTAATTTTCCTTCAAACATTATGTGTTTAGTCCGGGGATTTTTATTCCACCAGTCAAACCTGACATTTCATGTTCAACAATTTCTTTGATCTTTTGTCGGGCTTCTTCCACCGCAGCAATGATGAGATCTTCCAGCATTTCAACATCATCGGGATCAACAACTTCCTTCTCGATCTTTAGCGAGATGAGCTCCTGATTGCCATTCATAACGACCTTGACCATACCGCCGCCGGCAGATGCCTCAACTGTTTTTTGTGCAAGAGCTTCCTGGCTCTCCATCATCTTTTTTTGCATCTTCTGGGCTTGCTTAAGCAAATCCTGAAGACCTTTTCCACCTTGGAACATATATCCTCCTGAATAATTCTATTGTTCCTTACGCTGTGAAACTTAGAATTTGTGTCAAATTTCACATATTATCAAAATGGGTAATTTTCAAAATATTAGGGCACAATCTGAAAAATAATCAACCACGAAAATCACAAAAAACACGAAATACACAAAAAAAGGAATGAAATTGAATAGTTGGTACGATATTCACGAGCAATTGGGACATTATATTCTATATTATATACTAAACAAATTTGAAACCAGATTTAGTAATATAATTTAATCTTCTATTCAATCCTCTGTGTTCTCTGCGTGCCAAGGCGTAGTGAAACGGAGACTGGTGCTCTCCGTAGTGGGTTTTTCAGGATATTTTAAGGTCTTTGCGAACTTCCTGTTCGATTCTGCTTGTATCAGCTTCTGAGACGCGAAGTTTTTGTGCAATCTTTTTGATAGTATCAAACTCCTCTTTGGAGAACTTTTTATCAGCATACGCCACATAATAAGACAGACGGACAAGGAACATCCTTTTGTAAGGATTCTTCTGATATATCATGTTTATGATTCGTATGATCTCGTTCAGGTCGCATGCCTTTTCTGCAATTTCAGTTTGGAAATGATCAAAGAGATGATCAAGGATCTTCATCTCGTCAGGACCGATCTCTTCTGCAAGTGTTTCATACTCAAAATGACGCTGATCGAGCTGAAACTTCAATTCCTTCATGATCATATCTTTTTCTTCTTTATCCACTACACCGTCGGATTGTGCCACGTAGATGAGAAGCGCCATCGCACTGCTCACAAAGGAAAAATCCTCATATTCTTTCTTCTCCCTATCTGTTTTGGGGATAAATGCTTTATTTTCAAAAAAATCTTTCAGGAAATATTCCTGAGAACCCTCCTGTGTTGTGTGAAATATTGAACCTTCTAATGTTTGCCAGCGAGCCATAGATCTCCTTTCAATTTATCTTATTTTATTTTGTTTATTTCGTGTTAAATAACCGAAGCTTCGAAGGAGCGGAAATTTCTATGCTCCCTGAAGTGCATAACATTTTTTTTTTGCGTGGTTTTGGTGGTTAAATAATTTCAAACTGTTTCAAACTGGTAGCAGAAACCTGAACAACGGTTTTAATAAGAAATACCGCAGGTACTGCAAGTATAAGTCCAAGAATACCAAAAGCATAGCCACCTGCAATGACTGTCAGCAATACCCACAGCGGATGCATGCCGAGTCCTTTACCAACCAATGAAGGGAAAAGTATATTGCTGTCGATCTGTTGAATGATGATTGACATGAGGATCGCATAAACGACCATAACATCCGGCACGGGACTGAACAGTATGACCAAAATTACCGGCACAAAACCGATAAAGGGTCCGAAGAACTTGATCGGGTTGGTAATACCAATGATGATACTTAGTGTAAGCGCATAAGGAATTTTCAAAATCAAGAGTCCGATATATGAAAGAAAAGTGACAATAATTGTCTCTAATAAGATCGAACGCAGATACCTTCCGAAGCTGTCCTCTATCTTCTCGAACAGGTAAATGGAAAATTCAAAATATCTATTTGGTATCCAGCTAAAAAAGGTTTTCATAAGCTGACGTTCATCCTTCAAAAGGAAAAAACAGACAAAAGGAATAACGATAAGAAACGCAAGAAAATTGATTATTCCACTTAGTGAATTAAGGATGATCTGCGGTATTGCGTTAATCGCTCCAACAAATCTCTCACCGAGAACCCGTGTATATTCATCGACGTCGATAAAGGTAAATCGTGTTTGTAAGCGATCTATAAAATTCGATACACCTTCAAGCCCGAAGGATCTCAAGCTGAATGCCTCAGGATCTTTTACGATCTGTTTGAAAAATTTCCCTGCTTCCTCTGCCTGGATCTTTATCTGCGGAATGATCACATTTATCAAAATAATTATAAGACCGATTATTATTAGGTACACGATCAGGATCGAGAGCGCTCTTGGAATGTGGAATTTCTGAGCATAGTTTATTAGCGGTGATATAAGATAAGCAATAATGCCCGAGATAAGAAGATAGGAGAGGATCGATTTATAGAACAGGATACCCATGACAGCGATGCCAAGAGTAAGAAATCCTACGACCCAACGGACTATTTTTGTTCTTTCCATGATCAGCTCTTTTCTTTATCAACTTCTTGGGAATTTTTCAATTCCTGAAGCTGGCTCTCGCTATCTTCTAAGCGCTTTTGAAGATCGATAAGCTCATCTCTTTTGCTTGCAAGGGTTTCATTTGTCCGGATTAGATGCGTACAGAGCACTGATGCAAGTTTTCTCAGGATCTTGCTACCTGCGCGAGGGTATTCATCAATAAATCGACTCATATCCCTTTTGGAGATGCCCAGCAAGACAGAATCCTTTGATGCGACAATTGTTGCAGTCCGCTCTTCTTCAAGAAAAAGTCCTACCTCTCCAAAATAATCCTTTGGTTTGATCGTTTTCAGATTTTCACCTTCCGGAGAATCGAGATAGGTCTGCAATTCGCCTTCTTTCACGATATACATGACCACATTGGGATATCCCTTTTTAAAAACGATCTCTTCTCCCTTGTACTTGCGTTCATACAGATGTTGAGAAAGATTTCTGCGTTCATTCCGTGTAAGATTATCAAAAAGTTCAACTTCAGAAAGGAATTTAATAAGATCTCTTTCTTCTTCAACCTTTTCAGTTTTCGGTGCAAAGAACTCTTTTAACTTCATTCAGTTGCCCCCTTTTCGTTATTTCTGGTGGCTCTTAATGCTTTGATGAATTTTATGAGCCACAGTATAAATAATGTCAATAAAGCTATGATCGCGATAAGCGCTCCCCACATTCCGAACATGCTCAAAGTCGTGACAATGATACCTGCAAGGCATATTCCAATAAGAATACAGAGCAACGCAGGAAAGAATTTTATCCCGAAAATATACGCTGCAATACTACCTGTCCACGCACCGGTTACGGGTAGCGGTATCATAACAAAAAGGATGAGTCCCAGCGCTTCATATTTTTGTATAAGTGCGCCTTTTCTTCTTGTTCGTGCAAAGAGCCATTCGAAAAATTTTTTTAAGAAAGGGATTCGTGAAAGCAGATCCAATCCATATTTAAGAATAAGAAGAATAAGCGGGATAGGTAAAAAATTGCCAAAAACACCAAGCAGATACGCTTTATACCAGGGCATATTATAATGATGAATAGCCCATGGGATAGCACCTCTCAGCTCAAATATCGGCAGCGTTGCCAGTAATACTACAACTGCTTCATCGGATAAATTCTTATCTTTTAAAAATTTCGAGAATTTTGCCTGTTTTCCAGGATGATCAGGTGGCTCATCGCTACTGAGAAATACCGGCAGTACTAACAGTATTATTAGAAAAAAAATGAGAAATCTTATTTTTCCCATCCCTGCTCTCCGATAAGTGGTACGAATTGGCATCCTCCAAAATTCTCTTTTTTGATCTTTCCGTGTTCCTTTTTCACACATATCAAATCCTGTACATATCTACTTCCACAAGGCAGCACAAGGCGTCCTCCTTCTTTGAGCTGAGCAAGCAGACCTTCCGGAATAGAAGGAGCTGCAGCAGACACGACGATCGCATCAAAGGTGATATCCTTTTCGCTTTGGTTTTCAGGTGTCCAGCCGGTTGTGCCGTCACCCTGTTGAATTTTGATATTTGAATATCCTAATTTATCTAATAATTCTCTTGAATTTTTCGCGAGAGATGAGATCCTCTCAATCGAATACACTTCATGGGCAATCTCAGCAATCAGTGCAGTTTGATAACCCGAACCGGTGCCAATCTCCAGCACAATATCCTCGGATTTTATCTTCATCAGATCAAGCATAAGCGCTACAATGTAGGGTTGAGAAATGGTCTGTCCTTCTCCAATGCTTAAAGGTCCATCAGCGTACGCATATTGGTCAGGATTACCTGGAATGAATAAATGCCGCTCCACTTTTCTGAAGGCATCCAAAAGACGTTCGTCTGTAATGCCACGAGCTTTTATCTGGTGCTCGACCATTTTATTGCGTTGCTTTGTGTAGTCCATTAAGTTTTATAATCTCTTGTTACTCATGTTGCTCGCTTGCATATTTATATTATGAAGCAAAAATTTTATCATACCAATTCTTGGCAACCTTTTTTGTAAAATTATTGACAATATATCGTCATTAATTTTTTAACATTTAGTTATTTAAAATAAAAAATATACGGATGTTTGTTATGAAATGTGGATATAAGGATGATATCACGCTTGGTGGTGTGTTAATACATAGATAGACAGCCTTCGGTCTTTAGTATTTTATTTTTTTTATATCAAGTTGAAATGTATCTTGTATCTAATGTTTTTTTCTATCTCAATTTTTCTTGACTTAAAATACTCAACTTATTTCATTTCACCATTAGTTTTTCAATAATCTTTTATGAATTATGATAATAAAGCGGAGCAATGACCACCAGTCCAAATACCGGTTCAGAGATTTTTGTCCGGGGCGTCAGGACTTGCAAAATGCAGTAATCTCGTCATCGGGAGCGCCAATCTCATTGTGGCATTGTTCCGCTTAATATAAGTTTTTTATTCTTTATTGCAGGCTGTCTAAACCCCGCTTCACCTGACAGAAACGTAGTAATAGGATTTGGGATATCCAGATTGCCTTTGTAGTTGGAGTTGGTCATAGAATTAATAATCGTCTGGTTCGTCTAGTTACAGGTGATGGTGATACTGTTGAAGCAACTAAACGATTTAATTGTGATAATTCAATTTATTCTCTTCAAAACTATTTTGACGCTTTACAAAATAACACTTTTAGTTGATTTTACAACTAATTCCATA
>MVCT01000104.1 GCA_002049945.1 Candidatus Cloacimonas sp. 4484_140 | reverse complement strand
AAAGCGAATGTGCTCCATAATGACAAGCGACTTTTTGTGAGATTCATGATTTAAAATTTTCAATATTGGCAATAATTGTTTCCACTCTTGAAATTATCAAATCACATGAACTCTTAATTTGATGAAGAATTTCATTTTCTAATTCTGTATCAAAATCAGACATACAATCCTTCTTTAGATATCTTATCTTTTAGGAATTGATTCATCAACTGTTGCAACAGGACAATATCAACCCTTTCGCTTATCATTAATTATAGATATTATAGCTTTCTAAGCTTAAAGAAAGCAACACTTTAAATAATTTTAAATTTTGCTCGGTATTGTTAACTTTATGAATGTATTCTGTTGCAAGAAGTTCACGAAACCTCATTAATTCATTAACTAAACTTCTATTCTTTGATGAATTAACAGTGAGGTCTAACAGTTCGAGGGCTCGCTCATAGCAATGCAATACCTTCTCAAAATCCTTCTTTTCTATCCAATTCTTCGCTCGATTCATTTCGTTTGCGATCATAAGAATCTGTTTATCAATACTGAAGGAGCTCCATTTATCTGAAGTAAGACCGGTATGCAGCATTATCTTTTGAGTAACCTCGAACAGATTTCACGGATTTTATCACGAATTTGCGGATTTTCTACTCCCATGCTACGATTTGCTTGAGATGGCCGTATATTTATGAGTGCTGTAAATTCAATAAAATCCTCATCGCTTTTATCCGGATAGATATTAATTCCCCAAATGTCAAATTGTCTTGAATCATTTTCTAAAAGAAGCGCTTCAAGATCGGCGTGGAGTTCGGCATCTACAGCAAGTATTTCTCGTTCGACATCGACAACCATTTTTATCATATCTTCAAATCCGACTTCACGGGTAAGCCAGAGTTCTTCAAGTGATATTGGTTCTGTGATAATTTTCATAAATTTTTTGTTATTAACAATCTCGAATTTCTTCAGTTCCTTGTTCTTTTAAACCCGCACTTCGTGCCCCTCACTTACACTCCACTATTTTCGTAAGTGACCTTAGGCAGGATAGTTATGTTTATTTATATCGAATTATTATAATTTAATTCTTCAACTTTAAAGGGTTTTGTTATAAAATCATAAGATTCGGCAAACTCTGCTTTATTTACTGTTTTTTCATCTGAATTGGTAGTAACGAATATTAAAGGTATGTTGTGATTTTTTGCTTGTTTTGTCAATTCGATACTGCTGATCTTGCTTTCCGAAACATCGTCAGTTAAAATTAAATCAGGATGCTTTTCCTCAATTGTTGTTAATGCTGTTATTACAGATTGGGTAATATAAGTATTAATATGACCCGGGTGGCTCTGTACATTTTTAAGTTGTGATGAAACAAAACTTTCATCCCCAACCAGTAATATTGATTTTATAGCGAAACTCCTAAATAATTAAAATTAATGAATTACAGGTTAAATACTATTAGCAAATATTAGGTGATTTGAAATCACTCAGGAGGATAGATGTCAAGTATTTCAATTTTTTTTGCATACCCCCAAAAATTTTCAGGGACTTGTCACTTTCGGATAAAATTGTGAAATTTACTTATACGGATATTAAACAATTTTTATTCCGCACCTATGGAGCTTTTATTCATAACATTCTACACCATAGGTTGTTGAATATTTCTAACCGGATGCGTAAGCGTCTTGTTAGTGAATAAAACGGTAAAGAGCGCCATTAGTGCGATATATTATGTAAAAATATACTGTTGTCATATCAAGCTTCGCCTGGAAGTTGTAATTAACTTAATAGTAGGATTAAAATTAACAGTTTTTCTAAAAGTAATTTCCCGCGAAGATTTCTCCGCAAACTCTTTATTCATGCACTATTCAGAGAATCTACATCAAAATTTTAGGGGTATCAAAAGCGTATTCATTAGTATTTTCTAAGATTTCATAATTTAAGGTGATTATAGTCATAAATTAGTATTAAATATTGACTTGATAAAACAAGCAGTAGCAATCGAGGTCAATACAAAAAATATCGCTTTACTCGCTGATGAGTAAAGAAAATCAGAAAGGAGTAAGTAGAATAATGGAAAAACCAAGAGTTGCAGTTGTAGGTTCCGGATCATGGGGTTTCAATCATGTGCGAACTTTTAATAACTTGAATACATGTGAACTTATAGGTGTAAGTGATCTAAATGATAACAATCTTATAAGAGTAAGAGGGCAATTCCCCAAACTCAAAACTTCAAAGGAATACACCGACTTTACTCGAAGTAATGATATTGATGCAATTGTTGTTCCCTCCAGTGCGGAAACTCATTACGAGATTGCAAAGGATGCTTTGGTGCACGGAAAACATTGTTTGGTTGAGAAGCCGATAACATTAGATATTGATGAAGCACAAGAGTTAGTCAATCTTGCAAAACAAAAAGATCTGGTTCTGATGGTTGGGCATTTGCTCTTATATCATGGTGCAGTTGATTTCTTAAAGAAACTCGTTGATGAAAAGAAGATAGGAGACATGCTTTATCTTTATTCTCAGCGTGTAAATTTGGGGAAGGTACGATCGAACGAGAATGCATTATGGAGTTTTGCCCCACACGATATCTCGATCATGCTCTATCTCATAGATTCAAAGCCAATAAGAGTATCTGCAACAGGGCAGAGCTTTTTACAGAAGAAAAACAATATACATGACGTTGTCTTCTTCACTATATATTTTGAAAATGGCACTATTGCGACCGGTCAGGTGAGCTGGCTCGATCCACATAAAATTCGCAAATTTACTATTGTTGGCACTAAAAAAATGATCACATTTGATGATATGGAAGTTCGCGAGAAGATAAGAATTTATGATAAAGGTGTAGATGGATGGGATGTATCTTATGATTCTTATGCGGAATCAATGTCTATTCATGATGGTGATATCTCGATTCCCAAAGTAGTTCTTACAGAACCCTTAAAAAGAGAAGATAGTCATTTCATAGAATGTATAATTGATAAAAAGAAACCTCTTACTGATGGGCAAAATGGTCTCGATGTACTAAAGGTATTAGTAGCAGCCCAAAAATCATTAGATAATTACGGTAAACCGGAAGATATTTTATAGGGAGAGTAATGAAAGAATTCATTTCAAAAAAAGCACGTATCGGTAAAGATACAAAAATGGGATTGAACGTTATTATTGAAGATAATGTAACAATTGGTGATAATTGTCTTATCGGACATAATGTGATCATCCATGAAGGTTCGGAGATCGGTAGCGGAGTGAGAATCGATGATGGAACAATTATTGGAAAAGAACCGTTATTTTCACCAAGAAGTATTTTCAAGCCCAAAAAATTTGAGCCGGCAAAGATCGGCGATGATTGTCTTATAGGTGCTAATGTTGTGATATATGTGGGATGTGTAATTGGCACTAAAAATCTGATTGCAGACCTTTCAACAATAAGAGAAAATGTAACGATCTGTGATGTAAATATTATCGGAAGAAATGTAACGATAGAGAATTTTGTCACAATTGGAAGCAGATGTAAATTTGAGACAAATGTCTATATAACTGCCTATTCTGAAGTTGGAGATTACTGTTTTGTTGCTCCCTGTGTTGCGACGAGTAATGACAACTACATGGCTCGTGATAAAGAACGATACAAGCACTTCAAGGGTGTTACTTTAAAAACCGGTGCAAGGATCGGAGTAAATGCAACTATACTTCCCGGTAAGATAATTCATGAGGACGGAATGGTGGCAGCCGGTTCAGTAGTCTCAAATGATGTCCCCAAAGAAAAAATTGTACTTGGACACCCGGCGAGAGTACTTCGTGATGTAAACGAAAAACAACTTTTAAAAAATAATCTTGATAAATAGAAGAAGAAAAATACAGAACCATGAAACACACGTAATTAACAAAATAACGTTTAAAAGCATATTTTCTCTTAAAATCCATTTTCGTGCTTTTCGCCTGTCACGGCGAAATGAAATGGAGACGGATGGTAAAAATATTTATATGTAGGAGAAAATATATTAGTTGTGGATGGGTAAATTCATATCAAAATTATCAAGATATAATAAAATTGGACTCAAAATCGTCAAAAATAAAAAATGGGGTGGATGATGGGACTCGAACCCACAACAACCGGAACCACAATCCGGTGCTCTGCCATTGAACTACATCCACCACATAAAACTGGTCGGGGTGCCGAGATTCGAACTCGGGACCTCTTGAACCCCATTCAAGCGCGCTAGCCGGGCTGCGCTACACCCCGAAAAGGAATACTTTGTAAAAATCTTCGTTTTTTTCAGTCAAGTTTTACTCAACATTAAGAATTTTACTCCACATCACAACTAAATCCAATACCATTTACCTTTCTCAAATCATACTTTTCTCTGTTATTGTTTAATATAATTACTTATACTTAATTTTATCCACTTATCAGCGAAATAGCCGTAATGACTCTTGATTATTTTATCGGTAAGATTACATATAGATGTAGCTCCGAAAATTTGAAGTGTTTTGCCGTCAGAACTTGCAGGGATCTGATAGAAATAATCGCTGCCGTTTACCCTTTCATAAAAACCGGTATAATATTTTCCATTGGGTGCCAGGAAATCGATGATCTCTTCTGCTTTTTTAAAATTGATCTTTCCATATTCGGTGAGCAGTACTTTATTTAAGGCATCGTAACGCCACTGGGTATCATCCATATGTTCAGCAGACATCATGATCGTCCACGGCGCCATAGAACACAGACGCATCGATGGATTCATGTACATATTTGAAGCGAGGACAAGATCAGGTTTTTGTTCTCTTTGTGGAGCAAAATAATATCCTTTTGGTACTCCAGGTTCCTTGAAAGTCGAATCTATGAAACCAGTCCTGTCCAAGATATCTTCAAGGTGGTATGGTTTTTGATATTTAATAAAAAGTCCGGTATTGAAATAGAAAAAAGTGTCGGGATATTCATAATTATCCCATCTGATCTTAAGTCCCATTTTTAGAGGAAGAGTGTCATACTTCGTTAGAAATTCCTGTGAAGGAAGCAGTCCTTGATCTTTAAGTTCTTTAGATGGAAAATCCAGAAAGTCTATGCTATCAGCAGCGACACCAGCTTCAATAACAGCTCCCCTCCCAGACTCTGCATCTGCAAGAGGATAGAGCCACGGCACACCACGTGGAGCATGTATAAGGACTCTGAGAGCTTTCTCAATATCTGATCCGTAATGTGCAGTATGCCTTACGAGCAGGAGTGAATTCAAGCCCGGCTGACGAGAGCTGAGATTTCCAGCGGGAACCATGTCAACTCCCATTGCAAATCCGTTGGTATTCATTGCGGTGATCGAACCAACAAAGCCCGGTGCAGTCATGGATATGAGTGGAATTCTTCTTGGCAAATCTGGTAACGGGTCTGGCACATAGATGATCATGCAGGCAATATTCTGGAATACACCCGCTGTGGGAAACATAAAATCTCTCCCGAAATAATGCTTCCCATCTACGGTCGCTTTTTTACATACAGAAAAAGCATTGCAGAAAATCGGCGTTCTAAGATTTACCCCTTTGATACCGGGTATATTTCTCCACACTCCATCAATATTATATATTTGAGCGAGAAGAAAATCAATTCCCACGTTCAGCGTGAATAATTTTTCAAATGTTACCTTTGTGTCGGGATTGACATACTGACAACCTGCGACGATACCCACCATCTCATTCATAAGCTCCTGTGGGATGCAACGACTGATGATTTTATCATTTTGTTGTAGGAAGTCCGCCATTAATTTTCCAAGAAGACTTTTATAGGGCTTTACAGAACCGGGACGTAGAAACGCTTCGATAATGCCATCGAGAAATTGCGTGCACATCAACTCTATTTCTTCATGTGCAAGCTGTCCGAACATATACCCCATCTGGTATCCGGTTCCTTCTAAATAATACACAACTTTCGGCTCTTTTGTTTCATAATTAACCGCAGTAGTGCTTTTTACTTTTATTCCTCTTTTTCCCCGGAACGTGATAACGCTATCAATGACATAACCATCTTGCTCAAAGGCAGTTGTAAGTTCAAAGGTGGAAAGTTTTGGAAGCGAGATGCTCACCTTTGATTCTTCTGCAAGGATCGAAGCTTTCTTAACTCTGGAAAATTGCGTACATGCAGCAAGTAATAAAATAATCAAGACTATAAATAATAGTTTTTTTTTCATTTGTTTGACTCCTTATTTAAATAAAAAATATGCGATTCCTGAGACGAAAATTTGTATAGTAAGGTTATCAAACCCATGTGTGCTTACTGCTTCAATGAGCATACCTCCCAATCCGCAGGCAAATCCTACAGAGAGAGATGTCCAAAAGCTATAAGAACTCAATAATACGTGTACCTTTCACTCCAAAAATTGATGGAACTTTGAATTCATGTTTTCCCCATTTAGCGCCGATTGGCTCCCCTACTGCATCTCCGCATCCGCACACAAAATATCCAATAAATGCAAAGGGATAGAACAGCACATTTGCAAGCACTCCACCGAGAGCAGTCGTAGCAAGTGGAAGTACAATGAAAGCACTTCTTTTCGGAGCATCTTTAGGACGAGCTAGCGCCTCATAAAATGTAAAATTATCTCCTTTATATACTGCGAACAGCACGAATAAAACTACAATTATTCCAAATAGAACAACACCGGACAGACCCACAAATATCTGCAAAGCTCCTGCCATCATAAATATCATAAAATGAAATACTTTTCTTGTGTAAGCTGTTTTGAGATTTTTTTTAACTTTCAAGTAGCTTGCGATCAAAGAACACACCCAAGTATAGATTATCAAAATTGGAGTACCAAGCAACAAAGTTTTTAAAGTCGGGATAGCTCTGGAAATAAAATCGCCGATATTCTTTACAATTCCGGATAAAAATGAGTGTTCCCGACACGGAATATCAGCATAAGAAACCTGCGAATATCCGGAATCTGCATAAATGATCGTTGGAAGCATAATCAAAAGGATTGACAACGCAAGAGCAGGTCGCAATTTATACACGTTTTGTTGAGAGTTCTTATGGTTTATTGATAACATTGAATCCATGAGATTATTGCTTTTGTATAAAATCAGATAATTGATCTGTGCTCTGTCAACATTAATGCAATTTATTATACCCAAAATAGTTGACATTGCGTTTGAAATTTTAAAAGAAAATGTCTTCGGAGGACAGATGAAGAAATATGTTTTGCTTGCGTTACTTGTGATCTGTATAGTTTCATGCTACGGTTACTCTATTACGCGAAAACCTAAAGCGCTCATGGGTTCTTGGGAAAGAACTGTGAAGCAAAATAAAACTAAAATCACAGCCCGTCTTACTTTTAATAATGATCTTACCTTTTCCTATATAGCCGAAGATCCTATTATAGGACATATAAACACTCATGGCAAAGTAAGTCTTATGTCCAAAAAAATCGCATTTCTTAGTGATATCCAATGCAATAATGCCGGCATTTATAAGTATTATATTGAGAATAACAAAACTTTGATCTTTACGCTGGAGAATGACATGTGTAAGATTAGAAAAACTGTCATAGAAGGTGCCTGGACAAGGGTGAAATAAAAATGAAGATCGCTTTTAGCAGAAAATGCCCATGCTGTGGAAATGGAAATCGGCATCGTGACCACAGGACATGGTTCATGAGAATTATTGGCATAAAAAAATTATATGTCTGCACAAAGTGCAGAATTCATTATGTCATTTTCTTTGGAAGTTTGGCAATAGGATTGGGCAGATGTCCAAAGGGCTCAAAATATTGGAAGTTAAATAGTTAAGGAGTTATCGTGGCTATATTATTGAAAACATCAAAGATGATCGAAATGCAGATCGATGATTTTTTAAATTTCATCAGCGAAGCAAGCATTCTATTCAAAAAAGGATTGGAGAATTATCTCAAGGATAATATCACTGAATTTGAAAAGCGACTGAGCGCTGTTTCCGAGCATGAAAGGAAAGCTGATGAACTGCGCCTGAATATTGAAAAACAATTATACATGCATACGCTTATACCGGAAAGCAGAGGCGACGTTCTTGCTATACTTGAGAATACAGATCGAGTCATTGATGATACCAAAGAAGCGTTACAGGTTTTTGCAATAGAGCGTCCGGAAATTCCCGAAAAATTCGATGCACTTTTTATTGAGCTTGCAGATTCGTCTTGAGATATTTAAAGCAGATATTCCACTCAGCCATAAGATGCATTTAAGATTTTGTGCTCAACAGATAGAGAAGATATCGGATTCTGCTGAGGATATGAGTGAGCGATTGGCTATCTATACTATTAAAAGACAAATCTAACATATGATCTACCTCCTTCTTTCAAGCGGTTTGTTCTTGGGCTGGTCTCTTGGTGCAAATGACGCAGCTAATGTGTTTGGGACTGCAGTAGGAACAAAGATGATCAAGTTCAAAGCAGCAGCCTGGATCGCAGCAATATTTTTAATTCTCGGTGCAGTAATTGAAGGTTCTGGAGCAAGCAGCACGCTTGGAAAACTCGGCTCCATCAACACAATGCCCGGTGCTTTTACTGTCGCCCTGGCTGCCGCACTCACTGTCGCCTTTATGACAAAGCTCAAACTTCCTGTTTCTACTTCTCAGGCAATAGTCGGCGCTATTATCGGCTGGAATATGTTCAGCGGCTCACTTACTGATATGACCTCTCTGACAAAGATTGTTTTAACCTGGATATTGTGTCCTGTCCTCTCAGCACTTATAGCGATTGTATTGTATAGATTCTTCAAATTTTTTCTTGCGAAAGCAAGGATTCACCTTCTTGATCTTGACGCCTACACACGAATTGGACTTATCATTGCCTGTGCCTTTGGTTCATACAGTCTCGGAGCAAACAATATCGGAAACGTGATGGGAGTATTCACTTTTTCGTCCCCTTTTCATGACATAAATGTATATAATTTATTCACAATTTCGGGTAATCAAATACTTTTTTTATTTGGTGGAGTTGCGATCGCAATTGGTGTTTTTACTTATTCCCAGAAAGTTATCAAAACAGTTGGAAAATCACTCTTCAAATTGTCGCCTGTCACAGCATTCATAGTTGTGCTTTCCCAGTCAATCGTGCTATATCTTTTTGCATCAACCGAGATTCGTAACGCATTTATGTCACTTGGTTTGCCAAAGTATCCTTTGGTTCCTGTTTCAAGCTCTCAGGCAGTGATTGGATCAATTCTAGGAATCGCCATTGCAAAAGGGGGACGCAATATTCAGTTTAATATTCTGGGTCGAATATCTTCCGGTTGGGTCACAACTCCGATCATTGCAGGTATAATATCATTCGTCGCATTGTTCTTTGTACAAAATGTTTTTGATCAGCAAGTTTATCATAAAGTTTCCTATTCATTTTCGCATAAAGTTATTCAGAAATTGGAAGAAGAACAGTTCCCTGTAGAGAAGATCGTATGTTTTGAGGGAACCAGTTTTTCGACAGGTCTTCGTCTTCAGCAAGCTCTCAACAAGATAAAAGATCTTTCAAAGAACGAGAAAGGAATGGTTTATTCTTATACTGAGATTGATAGTTTTTATATAGATCCTGTATATTTTAAGGAAATAGAATCAGAAAAAATACTTACCCGCGAACAATTCAAATCTCTTGAAACTCTTTCTAAACAGTCATTTTCTCATGAGTGGGAATTCCAGGATGAGCTCATCTCCCTCTCCACAGATTGGAAATATCGAACTGAAAGGCAAAAGAACCATCTTTCTTATAATAAACATCTTAAAAAGCAATATAATTTTATATTTCATTTTTTCAGAAAATACCAAACTCATTAATAAGGAGGAATATGCATAAAAAAACAGTCTCCGATATTGATGTAAATGGCAAGAAAGTACTTGTCCGGGTGGATTTTAATGTTCCTCTCGACGAGCATCAAAATATCACTAATAATACAAGAATAAATGCTGCGTTGCCAACTATAAATTACTTACTGGAACATAACGCAGCAGTTATTTTGATGTCTCATCTTGGCCGACCAAAAGGAGAAGTAAAACCTTCTCTCAGTTTAAAACCTGTCGCCAAACTATTAGAAAAAATCACAGGAAAAAAGGTTTACTTTGTTCACGATTGTATTGGCGACGATGTAAAGCAAGCTGCAAAAAACTTGAAACCAGGCGAAATCCTTCTTCTTGAAAACACACGTTTTCATCCTGAAGAGAAGAAAAATGATCCGAAATTTGCAAAGGAACTTGCTTCTCTTGCAGATGTTTTTGTCAATGAGGCATTCGGTACAGCACATCGGGCACATGCATCCAATGTAGGCGTGGCAGAATATCTTCCCTCTACTGTAGGATTTTTAATTGAAAAGGAAATCGAGTATCTTAATAAAGCTCTCCTTAATCCGGAAAAGCCCTACACTGCAATACTCGGCGGTGTAAAAGTGTCTGACAAAATTGACCTCATACAAAAGCTTTTGGAGAAGGCAGACTCCATTCTTATCGGTGGAGCAATGATGTTTACTTTTCTTAAAGCACTTGGATTTTCTGTAGGCAAATCTCTTGTTGAAGAGGACAAAATCCCTGCTGCTTTGGAAATTATGGAACAAGCAAAAGAAAGATGTGTCAATCTATATCTACCAGAAGATACAGTTGTCGCCAAAGAGATGGAGGAAGACACCGAATTCCATTCTGTACCTGTAGATGCAATTCCAGACGACATGATCGGACTTGATATCGGAATACTGACTGTGAGAAAATATACTGAAATCATTAAACCATCAAAAACAGTAATTTGGAATGGTCCAATGGGTATGTTTGAAATAAGCAGCTTTTCTCATGGGACAAAGGGTATTGCACGGGCTGTTGCAGCATGTTCAGGAATTACTATTATTGGTGGTGGTGATTCAGCAGCAGCAATCGAAAAGTTTGGATTTGCTGATAAGGTTTCACACATTTCGACTGGTGGTGGCGCTTCGCTGGAATATCTTTCAGGTAAAGAACTACCAGGTATTGCGGTTATTCCAGATAAATAAAAAAAGGACACTTTATTGTGTCCTTTAAATTTGATAATTTCTCTTGATCGTTACTGTATTTTTATCTTTCTGAAAATTTTTTTATCATTATCATTATAACAAATCCTATAAGAGAACCAATAACATAATAGGGAAAATCGCTCCATGTAAAGGAGTTGCCTATTACTGTTCTTACAAGAAAGTTCTCTCTCAATATTTCAAGAAATTCCGGTTTCCAAAGCTGAGTAAATTCCAACACACAGGTGATGAGAAATACTGCTGTTGCTATTAATGCGGGTTTGAATTTTATAAAAAACAAAAAGATTA
>MVCT01000103.1 GCA_002049945.1 Candidatus Cloacimonas sp. 4484_140 | reverse complement strand
CAGAAAGATGTTCTTTGTGTCTTTGTGTCTTCGTGGCAGGCAAGGATTGACAGGATTGAATTGCTGCGGTTTTGATCGTTCTTAACTCAACCGCCTTCCGTCTTCGTCCAAGTACAATTGAAGTACGAGAGAAAAATTTAAGAAACGATGTCATTCCCAACTTGATTGGGAATCCAGAAATTTGTCTTTTTAAGATTCCGCATCACGTGCAGAATGATATACGTTTTTTACCTATTACACTTTACACATTGCCCGTTTTCTTCCATGATATAACACACCAAAACCAAAAACATTGACATTCAACTCTTTATAATTTATTTCCCAAAAAAATCTGGGGGAGCAATGAAAAATAGAAAAATATTTGTTGCAGTTTTTTGTATTGTTATAATTGCCTGCTTATCCTTTTGCACAAAAAAAGCGCAGGAAGAACAAACGCTGTCCATGCAAAACGATGAACTGGTAAAACTGGAAAAATTTATGGATATCCCGATCTATCCGAACAGTGAGTTTGTGAATATTACCACACCATTACGCGATGACCAAATTCCCAACGAACCAATGCAGGCGCAGGTTACACTCATTATTGACGATTATGAAAAAGTACCAGCTTTTTATGAAGAAAAATTGGGGAAGAACTTTACAGTTGATGTGGAAAACGGAAAGAAATATTATGAACTACGGTTTGAAAAAGGAGAATGGCTCTACATTATTTATGTGGGGCACGATACTTTTGAGAACAAACCTGTGTTTTCGATTGAGAGGTGGGAGAGATAGAGGAAGAGATCCATTTCAATGTCAAAAGAGATGGCAGCAATTTTATTTCAAACTTTCTAACGTCTCCTACGGCTTCCGGCACCTCCACTGCCACCGAAGAATATCATTATCCCGAGTAGAAATCCGAAGTTGTACCATCCGCCGCTGTTGTGCACTTCATAGATCGTTACATTGTCGGAAAATAGTGATATAATAAAGGTGAAGAGAATGATAAAACCGTTCCATAAGCCCCGCCAGAATCCAGCGACTTTGCCCTCTTTATCGGGCTTTTTTGCCATTTGATTTGGACCGGCAGTACAACTCACGATCATAATGATCAGCAACACTACTGCTGTTATTTTTAGTATTTTTTTCATTTTCGTTTCTCCTATCCCCTAACCCCTTCTCCTAAAAGTAGAAGGGGAATTTCGACTTCCTCTCCTTTTAGGAGAGGATTGAGGTGAGGTAATAAAACACTCTATTTTGCAGATCTCATTATGTTTAAAAATATTACAGCGTACCCAAGTCCAACTTGGGCACGAGAAAAATTGTATTGTCATTTCCCCGAAATGACCAATGTTTCTGATAACTTTCGCAAAGAAGAAGCTATTCATCTCTCAAGATCTCTCTCATTTTATCAGCAAGATTATCCAGTGCTTCTTGTGCTCCTATCTGGTTTCTAAAAACTGCTTCAATGACCTGTTCTTCGAGCAATTTACGTGTCTCGAACCACGCATCGGTTTGGGGTTCAACTTCTGCATTCAAAAGCTGGTCAAACACACTTTTGAGTCCGGGATATTTCTTGAACTTTGCCTGGGTCTCTTCATCCTCAATAGCACTCTTTCGAACAGGCATATAGTACGTCATATTTGACCAATGTGCAGTCTGTTTCGGGCTGGTAAACCATTTTATGAATTCCCAGCATGCTTTTTGTTTTTCTTCTTGCTGTGGATCTTTATCATCCTTAAAAATTACAATATTCGTGCCGCTGACAAGACTCTTTTTTGTTCGGAAATAGGGGACAGCACCCATGCCAAGATTGAATGGAATCCCACCCTTATGAAGATAAACCATGGACACGCTCGAACCTTCTACCATTCCTACTTTGCTTGCAAGGAAATCATTCTGTCCGTCATAACCGGTGGAGAGGTAAGCAATTTTGGATTTATTGAGTTGTCCCGAAAGGTAGTCAAGCGCCTCGACACCGTATTTGCTGTTGAAGAGAGGTTCTGTTAAAGTTTCATTCATGAGCTGTCCGCCGGCTTCGAGAAGACAGTTCTCGAATTGCCATGCATTGGTGGCAAAGGTCGTGCCCCACTGGTCGATCTTGCCATCGCCGTCCCTGTCCTGGGTGAGTTTTTTTCCAACCGTGATGAACTCGTCCCACGTTGCAGGTGGTTTATTGATGTCAAGTCCATTGCGGTAGAACATATCTTTGTTGTAATACATCACGCGCACACTCTTATTAAAGGGGAATGCATACATTGTATCGTCGAAAGTGCTGCTCTTTATGAAAACCGGATAAAAATCGTCGAGCTCTTCCTGGGAAAGTCCATTAGGTTCATTTATGAATTTTTCGACAGGAACTAGTGCATTGCCTTCAATAAATTTCGCGATCCAGGCTTCGTATGCCTGAGCCATATCTGGCTGTGTATTTGCCACGATCGCTGCCATTAGTTTCTGAGAAAGTGCCTGGTAACGTCCCATTGAGATTTCATTGATATGAATGTTGGGATGGGTTTCGTTAAATTCGTTTACCAACTTTGTCAGCGCATCACCCAGGGGACCGCCCATTGCGTGCCAGAATTCCAGCTCGATTTTTGTACTTTGCTCTTTTGACGTACAGCCCCATGCAATAATTATGCACAGAAGCAGGAAAAATATAACTAATTTTTTCATGATTTGTTCTCCGAAATATTTATTTTGAAAAATGAAAAAAATCCTGAGAGCAGTCAAGTTTTGCTTTTATTGTTTCGCAAGAATGTATGACTTTTTGATGTTAAAATTGAGAATTTTGCAAGCATTTCAAAAAACTTGACACACATTTGGTTGCTCGATGAATCAATCCTCACGCGGGGGCGTAGTTCAGTTGGTTAGAACGTCTGCCTGTCACGCAGAAGGTCGCGAGTTCGAGTCCCGTCGCTCCCGCCATTTTATTTTGGTTATTATGTTTTACGCATATATTATTTATTCGGAATCAACAGACAAATATTATGTTGGTCATACACACGATCTGGATTTACGCTTACAGCGTCACAATGATGGCTGGACACGTTCAACAAAATTTGGAATCCCGTGGAAACTTGTTTATAGTGAAGAATATGAAACCAAATCAGAAGCTATTAAGCGAGAGTATGAGATCAAGCGTAAAAAAAGAAGAAAATATATTGAGGATTTGATAAACAAATAGTCACGCAGAAGGTCGTCCCGACAGGTCGGGAAGTCCCGTCGCTCCCGCCATTTTAATTTTAAACCACGAATTGGCACGAATTCACACAAAAAAACTTGTCAATAAGAGCTTGCAGAAAATTTCTTGTCTGACTGGTCGGGAAAAAGCACTTCTACTTCAAGATTATTCTCTGTATCAAATAAGAAAACTATTTTATAGCTGAATCCAGGAAATTGTACTGAACCTTCCCAGATACTGGCAATATCGGAAGTCGATTTCTTCTCAGTGCAACCGAGTAGTAAAATAAGCAGGATATTGAAAGTGAAGATCACAAAACTTTTTTTCATTTTGTAATTCCCTTAATTCTTTTCATTCCATGCAATTATCGACGCAGGAAGTATGTGGGCGAAATAGAGAAGACTTACTGCAAGCAAAGCATCGATCTGCCCCAGTCCGGATAGAATAAATATGTAAATGATCACCAGTATAGCGATGGCGAATAAGCTGTAAGAAATACTTGTAGCTTTGAAAACGACCTGTACTTCACGCTCATCTAATTTTTTGAAAGATGCATGGGTCATTTTCCAAATACCTGTTTTCACAAATGCATGACGAAAACTTAATATTACAGCAATAAGTGGAATGACCTCAAAAGCCAAAAAGACTGTTTTCAATATCCCCATTCTTACAATGTAGAAAAGTACCAAAATGATGATCATGCTGGCGTAATTGATCAGCACCGATAATCTGCGGTTATGTTTTGTTTTGTTCATTAGTTATACTCCTCGTTTTAAATTTAATAGCTCTTCACTGAGCGGTTTCATGGGTTTTGAAGAAAATATGAATTCAATAGGAAGATCAAAGCATTCACTGATGCGGAATGCAAGATCAAGACTGGGATTGTATTCTTCACGTTCAAGGTATCCGACTGTCTGAAAATTCACCCCTATCTTTTCTGCCAGCTCTTTCCGTGAAAGACCTCGTTCTTTTCGCAATACTGCGATACGGTTATAAATAGTTCTGATTTCCATGGCGCAATAAAAAATTGCATGTGTATAGTATGTCAAGCAATTTGTTGTAAATATACAACATAATGTTTTAAAAAGTCTTCATATATCGATTTGATAAGAGTTTAATGGTGACTAATTCCCGCAGTTAAAAATATACCCTTTTATTATGTAAGACTATCTTGCACTTTGCAAACGAAGAATAAACGCAGTACCCTTTGAATTGATGTATTTGGTAGATGCATATCCTAAAAACTTTCTGAGATTTATTTGTTTTCAACAAATCTTAATTCTTATCACTTCCGTTAAGATAAACAAGTTTCATTAGATTTGAAAATATTTGGTATTATGAAAGATATTTTTCTAAAATATTGACAGCAAATACCACAAGAAATCTCTGAATTACTATGAAAAGAATTCTATTAACAAATGATGACGGCGTTTTTGCAGAGGGGATCGGAGAACTGGCAAAGGTTTTAAGAAGAAAATATCATGTAACTATTGTTGCTCCTGATAGAGAGCGAAGTGCAGCTTCACATTCTCTTACGATCCATCACCCGCTTCGTATTTTTAAAATAAAAGAAGATAAATATGCAGTAGATGGTACTCCAACCGATTGTGTGATTTTAGCAACACATAAAATTATCAAATCAAAAATTGATCTCGTGATTTCAGGAATAAATAATGGTCCGAATATGGGTGAGGATATCCTCTATTCCGGTACTGTTGCCGCTGCAATTGAAGCAATGAATCTTGGACTTCCTGCGCTCGCAGTATCGATGGGTTTTCGGGATAAAGGTGATTTCAGGGATGGAGCAGAAATACTCCTTTATATGCTCGAAAATGATCTCTTTTCCATCATGTCAGCGGAATCTATTTTGAATATCAATTTACCGCCTGTTCCTTTGAAAGAAATAAACGGTTTTAAGGTTACGAAATTAGGACATCGTGTGTACAGCGACTTCATAAAGGAGAGAAATGATCCGCGAGGGCGTCCCTATTATTGGATAGGGGGGCAGATGCCAAGCTGGACAGGTGGAGTTGAAACTGATTTTCATGCAGTTGGCAGCAATTGCGTATCTATCACTCCCATTACGATAGATATGACCAAGTATTCCTATTATCCCCAGATAGAAGAGTGGATTGAGAAGAACCGTTTGAAAACTTAATTTTTTTATACTTAAGGCATGTCTTTTGAAAATTACTAAGTACTTGTCATAAGTCGAAGAGCTTGTGACAAGTGCGAAAAGAATAAAATGAAAATAAAGCAAGAGCAATACCAGGAAGGAATTATCGTTCATTTTTACAATCGAGTAGTACATAATGAACTACTTTTTCGTGAAGACAAAGATTATATTAAATTTTTACTATCTTTCAAAAAAAGTATACAAGAAATTCCTACTTCTGTTTATGCATATTGTCTTATACCGAATCATTTTCATTTCTTACTGAAGCAAAATAGTACAATTCCATTATACAAAATTTTCAACAAAACTTTATCATCTTATGTACAGAGATATAATATAAAATATACTCGAAATGGATCAATTTTTGCACATCCCCTTCAGAGTAAGTTAATTGTTGATGACGAACAAATCATAACACTTTGTAAGTACATTCATCTAAATCCTGTGAAAGCCGGGCTTGTTAATGAACCCGAAGAGTGGGAATTCTCAAATTACCGCGAGTGGATAGGAGTTCGGCATGGTGAGCTTTTTGATGATTTCATATTGAAGAATAATTTTATTGATATAGATGATTACATTAAATCGATTAAGGAGTTTAGGCAGCAGATTTTAGAGAAAACGTTATTGGAATTGTTGGATGAAGCGTAATATGACGAGTGCTGATTTACTTAAGACATGCTCTTCGA
>MVCT01000102.1 GCA_002049945.1 Candidatus Cloacimonas sp. 4484_140 | reverse complement strand
ACCGAGCCGGTGATCGCGATTTTTGGAATATCAAACTGTTTGAGATAATATTTTCCCAGCGCATCCAATGCCTTTACAGTATCCTCAACAAATATAAGTTTCTGCGTATCAACTTCAGATTGGGGCATATGGTCCACAACAGCGAATCATGTATGACGCAGTCAATCTCTGCATTTTCAGGTGCAGTAGTAGTTGCGTTCATCGCTGTAATTATCTGCTTGATATTCAACTTTTTCATAGAAAACCTTAGACTTTGATTCTCACCTATTGCGTCAAGTTTGCATTCTTATAATTTTGTGTGAGGATTTGAAATCCTGCCTGAAGGATTATCGACGATCCTTCCAGCATCGTTACGCCCGGTTTGGGGAACTGATCAACCACGACATCTCCATCTCCAAAACTGGTGAAGTCAATATTGTGTTCGACCAGAAGCTTGCATGCTTCCTTCACAGATTTTCCAATGCATTCCGGAACGAGTACATATTCTCTATTGGCTTCATTGGCAATATATAAAATATCATTATGAGGAAGAACTATCATCTCCTCTACAATTTTTCGGAAAGTGGGAACTGCAGAAATGCTTCCGTAACGGTGATCATAATCCGGTTCATCATACATAATTGCCATTACTACTTGAGGATCTTCTACAGGGAAAAAGCCCACAAAACTCGTGATATAGGCATCTTCAAGATAGCCACGTCCTTCAGGATCGAGCTTTTCTCCGGTACCTGTTTTTCCGGCTACTGAAATATATCCGAGTTTGGTTCCGATTCCGTGTCCTTCATCAACGACTGCTTTCAGGTAGGTTCTCAAGGTATCGAGAGCCCATAAATTTGATACTTGTCTGACAACTGTAGTTTTGGGCTCAAAAAGTGTGTTCTGCTCCTCATCTTCAATTTTATAGATTATCTTCGGCTGCAGCATTCTACCGCCGTTCGCAAGTGCAGCATAGGCATAAGCGAGCTGAAGTACTGTCACAGTCATTTCCTGACCAAAGGAGAGTGAATGCAAGGAATATTTTGACCATTTGCTCGGATGACGAATAACTCCCGCACTTTCACCATTTAAAATGATACCTGTTTTATGGCCAAATCCCAGATCAGTCAGTGTTTTGTATAATTTATAGGGCTGTATATTATCGGCAACGCGAGTGATACCGCAATTGCTGGATTTCGAAATCACTTGTTTAAAGGTTAAATATTGAAGTGGCTTCACATCGGAGATTGTACGTCCGCCGATCTTTCTGGTTCTACAGTCGATTATATCATTCGCATGATATATATTATCTTCTATCGCTATAAGTGCAGTAACCGGTTTAAGTGTGGAACCCGGCTCGTACTGCCAGTTTATCGGATATATTGGAAGCGTATGACCGGCTCGTACCGAACTCCCAATATAATCCCGATTTATCCCCCTCATCGCATATATCTCGCCATTTCGGGGTGAAATAATTACACCTATCGCACCTTTGGCATCATACTCCTCAATTCCGTGGAGAAGATTTTTTTCCAGGATTGCCTGAAGATGGGCGTCAATAGTGAGATAGACAGATTTGCCGGATATTGGGTTCTGCAAGGGCATGTCATCAAAATGATAGTCATCACCAGTGCCGTATTGAATTACTTCCGACCAACCATCCTGACCGGTCAACTCGTTATTTGCCACAAGTTCAATCCCGCACAATGCATGGTCATTATCATATTCATAAAATCCAATTAAAGGACCGGCGAGATTGCCCTTTGGATACACCCTTTCGGATTTCTGTTTATAATCGAGCACTCCGTGAATTCCCTGATCTTTTAGTGCTCTTAATATCCTATCCTTTTGAGCAGCATCGATTTGAGTAACCAGCTCGAAGCCGTATGGAAAATCATCCTCAAATGTTGAAATTCTCTCTGCAAGCTCTTTGTGTGTTTTATCCGTATTTAGAGCGATGGTATTAATTATTTCATCATAAACAATACCCCTATCAACTGTCGAAAGTGAGTCTATCTTGTCCCATTTGATAAGTTTGGGACAGAATTCCAGCTTATATAATTTTTTGTTCCCTGCCAATGCGATACCGTGTCTGTCATAGATAAAGCCACGCTCTGCAGGAATGATGTTCTTTTTATTTTTGTAACGCTGGTAATTGTTGTAAAATCCGTAAACGTCTAATAATTGTATGGAAAATAATCGAAATATAAAAACACAAAAAACAAGAATGAAGATAACTTTTATTGAAGAAATCCTACCCTTATTTTCCTGCATTGGACAGTGATATTTTGCTATTTATCCGCAGCAATAGCTTCCGGAGAAATAAAGTTCATTAAAGAGTAATTAACCTGATCTGATGAAACCTGATTTTTCTTTACACTGATGATACTGGTTGGTTCAGGAAAATCCATTTGAAGCATGCTGCCGGCAATTTCTATGATGCGCGTATCAAGAGACAACTCGCTGATCTCATTTTTCAGATCAGTTATAATATCCTGATGGTCCTGGATTTCTTGTTCGAGAGCTAATAGACCTCTTTGTTGTTCAAGAAAAATGGAACGGAGCAGACTGGAGATCACAATGAAGCAAAAAATCGAAATAAAAATAATAAAAAGTAAGGATGGTTTTTTATTCATTAGCACCTCTCTGCGACTCGTAATTTTGCACTTCGGGCACGCGAATTTTCCCTGATCTCTTCTTCGGTCGGAATGATCGGTTTTTTTGTGATGATGTTCAATCTTCTCTCTTTTTCGCATACACAACGTGGTAAATATGCAGGGCATACACATTCAAGATTCTCATATTTGAAAAAGTGCTTTACTATCCGGTCCTCCAGAGAGTGATAAGAAATGACTGCGACCCTTCCGCCTTTTTTTAAGACTTCAACCGAAGATTTTAATCCCTTTTCCAGCGCTTCCAACTCCTTGTTTACTTCGATTCGAAGTGCCTGAAAAATTCTCGATAATGTTTTAAATGCTTTATCTTTTGGAATAACATTCTCGATAATTTCTCTAAGTTGTTTTGTTGTTTCGATCTTTTTATTTTTTCTGGATTGCAATATTGCATTGCTGATGCGTTTCCAAAATCTGTCTTCACTGTAATCATGCAAAACCTGTTCGAGTTTTTCTTTCGGATAAAAATTCACGATCTCAAAAGCAGTGAGTTTGCCGTTATTGCGGTTCATTCTCATATCGAGCACATCATCCTGAGTATAACTAAAACCGCGCTGCTGGTCAATCTGATGAGATGAGAAACCGAGATCAAAAAGGATGCCATCAATTTTTGTAATCCTGTTAAGTGCCAATGCAGATGAAAGATAAGAGAAATTTTTGTTTACAAATATAATTCGATCCGAATATTGGGATAAGCGTTTCTGAGCGAAATCAATCGCATCTTTATCATGGTCAAAAGCAATGACACGAATATCTTTTTCCTGCTCGAACATTGTCTCCGTGTGACCTCCGCCGCCAAGAGTGGCATCAACATAAATTCCCCCTTTTTTTATTTGAAGGAATTCAATTGATCGGTTTTTAAGAACAGGAATATGGAAGATTTTCATTGCACATACTGAGGAGTTTGATCCTGAAGCAGATTATAACTGAGATATTTCTCAAAATGTTTGAAATTATCTCCATCCCAAATCGAAAAATAGCGATTTCCACAATGCAGTAAAATATGATCATTCACTTCCTCGATATCAATGATATCTTTAGGATGCATGAGGTGAGGAAGAGCTTCTACAGAAAGCAGAGATGAATACATTTTGAATTTTTGAAGCAGTTCTTTTTCTTCTTCGGAACCGTTTTTGAGTTGCTCAACATCAATGTAGTGAGCAACATTCCCGTCGATCTCATAGGCAAATAGGCCAAATTCCATATCCTGTGGCACGTCATCAAAATTTTCGATCTTGTAAGGTCCTTCCGGAAGCTTCACTCCTTTGATCTTCTTGAATTGCATGATCTGTCCGATGGATACTTTCATTGTTCCTCCTGCGGATTTAAAAGAGAAGTCCATTCTCTTGCAGTTTTTCATCATATTGCTGAGCGATCTCTTCTTCGTACTTTTGGAAATTATCAGGATTCCAGATTGAAAAGAATTTCCCTTCGCCCAGAAAAACGATCTTATTTTCTATTTCAGCGATCTCAAGTAATTTTTTGGGTAACAGGATTCGTCCCGGTCCCTCGATTTTTAGCACAGTAGCGTAAACCCGAAACATTTTCAGGAGTTGTTTTTCTTTATCAGTTCCCTGCTCGAGATCTTGTTCCAGCTTTTTCCAGAAATCCATTGGAAAGATATAGATAGTATTGCTTCTGCCACGAACTGCAACGACCAGCATCCTTGCTGAGAGAGCGATCAGACTTCTAAATGATTGAGGAATACTTACCCGTCTATTGGTTATCGAACCTTCGACCGAACCCAAAAATGTACCTGACACGGAACCTCCCGAATGCCATGTTTTGAATTATTTTGAACATCTATGACATTTGATGCCAATATGTGATATTTTTTAAGTGCTTGTCAATTATTTTTAAAATTTATTAATATATTATATACAACTTGGTTTTTATGTATTAATTTGAAGAAAGTATATTTTAAAAATTTTGCGGTTATTTTAAATGAAATTTTACGTATGAAATGATTTTACAAATCATTAAATTTAATCTCCCCACCCACGATCGTCATGTAGGGTTTTGCTTCCAGCCAGAACTCGTTTGGTTCGTTCTCAAAATCGTCAATCACGATCATATCAGCCCGTTTATCAACAGCTATAGAACCAATTATATCATCGCTTCTCATTCCTTTTGCTGCATTTATCGTATAAGCCCGGATTGCTTCCTGCACTGTTATTTTCTGCTCAGGGATCCAGCTATTCTCATTTGGATCGCAATGATATTTTCTCTCAATTGCTGAGTAAATTCCAAGGAAGGGATTATGTGTTTCAACCGGAACATCAGAACCGAATCCAATAATAGCTCCCTTATCGAGTAGAGATCTGAACGGATAGGAATTTTTTCCATATTTCCCCAACAATCGCTCTGTAGTTTTCACATCTGTACTTATTTG
>MVCT01000101.1 GCA_002049945.1 Candidatus Cloacimonas sp. 4484_140 | reverse complement strand
AGTTCATCGGTAAGGAGCTTCCAGCCCTTCCAGTCATTTTCATCAAGTCCGTCTTCAAGAGAAACAATGGGATATTTCTTCACCCACCCTTTATAGATCTCCACGAGATCTGCGCTTGTGAGTTTCTCGGTTTTGCCTGTGTTGAAAACATATTTGCCTGATTGGAAGAATGATGATGCGGCAGAATCCAGCGCAATTGAGATATCTTCTCCCGGACGATATCCGACAGTTTCAATCGCTTTCAGTATAAACTTAATTGCATCTTCGTTGGATTCCAGGTTTGGTGCAAATCCACCCTCGTCACCAACCGCAGTACTATAGCCGCCTTTTTTCAGTATCATTTTCAACGCATGAAATGTCTCTGTTGCCATTTGCAAAGATTGGGCAAAGTTATCAGCCCCCAGCGGCACGATCATGAATTCCTGAACATCAATGTTGTTATCAGCATGCTTACCGCCATTTAGAACATTCAGCATAGGAACGGGAAGCGTCTTTGCGTTGGTTCCTCCCAAATAGCGATATAGCGGAAGCTCCAGCTCTTTTGCGGTTGCGCGAGCAGCTGCCATAGAAATCCCCAGAATCGCATTGGCTCCGAGTTTTTCTTTGTTCGGCGTTCCGTCGATTTCGCACATTATTGCGTCGAGTTCAACCTGTTGATCGCTTTCAATGCCCAGTATTTCCGGAGCAATAATTTCATTTATATTTTTTACGGCAGTAAGTACACCTTTTCCATTATATCTATCATCATTTTCGTCTCGAAGCTCTACCGCCTCATACTCGCCTGTCGAAGCCCCCGAAGGAACGGCAGCCCGACCCCAGTAACCGGATTCAAGCATAACATCAACTTCAACTGTTGGATTCCCACGAGAATCTAATATCTCGCGAGCAAAAATTCCATCTATCAAAGACATATATTCTCCTTTTTATTTTTTAAGAACGTAATCGATCTTCTTGCCATTAATATATAAAAATTTTGGCTTTCTCGGATAATCCTTTTTCTTGATCTTATCAGAATCACCTTCTTCTTCGATACGCCAGACTTCCCAGCGGTCATCGCTGCCGTCTACACAGAAGCTCACCTTCTTTAAAATAAAGTCATCAATTACAAATTGAATGCTCTCTAAGCTGCCGATCTTTGTTACAGGTACGCAGAATTTCCTGGCATCATAGGCATATTTTTCGTCAGTTTTCTTTTTCTTCGCCATTTCATCTCCTTATCTATTGGTTTATTATAAAAATTAGTTCTTCTGTAAGTCTGCAGAGAATATGTCCTACTGTAATATGAGCTTCCTGGACTCGAGCTGTATCCTTATGGGGAATGATAATTGAATATCTTGCAATTTTCGCGATCTTCCCGCCATCTCTCCCTGCCAGCAACACAGTATTGATGTTCTGCTCGTTTGCATATTCCAGTGCTTTGAACACATTCTCGGAGTTCCCACTTGTACTTATCCCGATCAGCAGATCGCCTTCATTCCCAAGACCTTCAATCTGGCGTTTAAAGATTTCATCATAACCATAATCGTTTGCACACGCCGTGAGCAGTGAGGTATCGGTGGTAAGCGCAATTGCCGGAAGAGATCTTCTGTTGAAATCTCCGCGGAACCGCACTATGAACTCAGTTGCAATATGTTGAGCATCCGCAGCACTTCCACCATTTCCGCAGAGCATGATCTTATTTCCCCTTTTAATAGTTTCAGACATTTGTGAAGCAATTTCTTCAATAACCGGATAAAAAGCTTCTAATCCGTCGATAACTTTCTTGTGTTCTCGAAGGGCGTAATCAAATAATTCTTTTATTTTCATAAGTTATACATTTTTCTGTGTGTGTGAAAAATCATGCAAGAAAAATTTTAACCAATTTTCATCACACAAAACTTCGCTCCCTGGCATATTTAAAAATAAGCCCCATCGAAGCCATATTAACAAGCAAACTACTTCCTCCATAACTGATAAAAGGAAGTGGGATTCCTACAACAGGAATGATCCCTATGTTCATGCCGATGTTCACGACTATCTGAAATATAAAATATGAGAGAATGCCTGCAATGATAAGTCGTTGCTTATTGATCCTGATTTTTCTCATGATTATTACAATTCGCCAGATAAGCGCCGCAAAAAGGAACAAAAGAATAAAACATCCAACGAAACCGAGTTCTTCTCCTATCACTGAGAAAATAAAATCTGTTTGCTGCTCCGGCAAAAAATTCAAATTCTTCTGCGTTCCATGCAAAAAACCCTTGCCAAAAATACCTCCGGACCCGATAGCGATCTTTGACTGTATGATCTGATACCCGCTTCCGAGCACATCGAATTTCGGATTGATGAAGGCAAGTATGCGGTTTCGCTGATAATCATGCAGGGTCCACCACATATATGGTGTTATTAATGAAATGAACGCATTTCCTGCCAGAATCGCTCCTGCTGGGAGCAATGATACTTTTCGTAAGATCAGCACAAGAAGAAGAAATATATCAAAGATTATCCAATAGGTGATATTGAAACCCGTCAGTATGCTTACGAGCGGTGTGATAATAATAAATATAGTAAAAAAAGATACACCTGCAAAATACATCATTGGAAATAGGATTGCGAAAAACACAAGTGCACTTCCCAGATCGGGCTGCCTGAGCACAAGAATAGCCGGAAGTATGGCTATGAGGAAACCGTAGAGCACGATCTTTGAAGTGTGTATATATTTGGCTGAAAATACTTTTGCCAGAAGGAATATTACCCCTATCTTTGCAAACTCGGCTGGTTGAATATTCACACTTCCCAGGCTTATCCAGCGGTGTACTCCCTTGATGGAAGGAAGCAGCAGCACAAGAATTAGCATTAGAAAGATCAGCGCATTATATGGAACAACAAGCAAATCTACTATAATATCAGGAATATATAGTACGGTGAAAAAAACAGCAAAGCCAAAAAATATCCAGATAAGCTGTTTGACATAATAATCGCTTACAATTATCTTCTCGCCAACCCTCTGCATAGACGCACTATAAAGTGCAAGTTCTCCGAACACCAGAAGAATCAGAAGAATTGACATTAGCTTCCAGTCGAATTTCTGAATGATCTCTGTTGAACTCATTTATACCCAGTATTTCCTGTCCAAGCTGCGGTATTGGATTGCTTCGCTTATATGGGTAGGAGTAATCTTCTGACTTTTTTCAAGGTCTGCAATAGTTCTGGAAACTTTCAGGATGCGATCATAGGCGCGGGCAGAAAGCCCGAGTTTTTCAATAGCTATCTTCATGAGCTTTTTGCCATCTTCATCGATCTGACAGAACTCTCGTATCTGTTTTGATTCCATATCCGCATTTGAGTAGATTTTCTTTGAACCGGCAAAGCGCTTGTGTTGAGCATTTCGGGCAGTATTCACTCTTTCCTGTATGCTATCTGACCTTTCACCCTTTGGGTCTCTTGAAAGCTCATCATATTTCACGGCAGGTACTTCAACATGTATATCTATACGGTCAAGAAGTGGTCCCGAAATTCTTGAAACATACTTTTGTATCATAGTCGGAGAGCAGGTACAGGTGTGCCCTTCCACATTACTCCCGAAGTAGCCGCACGGGCAGGGGTTCATTGAGGCAACAAGCATGAAATTTGCAGGGAATGTAAGCGACTGCACAGCTCTTGAAATTGTTACAATGCCATCCTCGAGGGGTTGCCGGAGCACCTCTAATACGGATTTTTTAAATTCCGGCAGTTCATCCAAAAAGAGCACGCCGTTATGGGCAAGAGAAACTTCTCCGGGTTTTGGATAGCTTCCTCCGCCGATGAGTGCAACATCACTAATAGTATGATGTGGTGAGCGGAAAGGTCTGTTTGCTATCAGGGAATGCTCGCGGGCTATTTTCCCTGCTACAGAATGGATCTTTGTGGTTGTTAGTGCTTCATCGAGAGTGAGCTGAGGGAGAATGGTCGGAACTCTTTTGGCAAGCATGGTTTTTCCCGAGCCGGGAGGTCCTATCATAAGAATATTATGACTGCCGGCAGCAGCAACTTCCATCGCTCGCTTTACATTGTATTGTCCTTTCACGTCGAACATATCGATGGTCTCTCTGAGTCCCTTTGCAAAAAGAGTAGAAATATCAATACTTAATGGCTCTATGGCTTCACGCCCTTCCACAAAGGCAATGCATTCAGCAAGGGTTTTTACAGGATAGATTGAAATTCCTTCCACAACAGCGGCTTCATTTGCATTATCTTCAGGAACGATCAATCCTTCCAGTCCCTTCTCTTTTGCGGCAATAGTAATTGGTAGAATACCCCTTACCGGGTGAACTTCGCCATTAAGGGAAAGCTCTCCAACCATCCCAACTGTTTCCAGGATAACCGGATATATCTGCCGAAGTGAAGAGAGCATACCAATAGCGATCGGCAGGTCAAACCCGACACCCTCTTTTTTTACATCTGCGGGTGCAAGGTTCACGGTATATGCACGTGGCGGCCTCTTATACCCATTATTCTTTATTGCAGCAGTGACCCTGTCTTTACTCTCTTTAACTGAATTCGTCGGTAAACCGACCATTGTGAAATAGGGCATTGAGGTGTGTTTTGTGTCAACCTCAACCTCAATAGGAATGGCATCAATACCTAAAATTGAAAAAGAAATGACTTTTGTAAACATAGGACAAATAGGAAAATACAAGCTGGAGTGGTCAAGATATAAAATGTGTAATTTATTATGAACAAAAAAATGGCACGCCAGAGAGGATTCGAACCTCTGACCCACAGCTTAGATCCGCCGGCTGGCGGACTATCCTGCTGAGCTACTGATAATTTTAAGTAGTGGCTTATGTTTTAAAACAATCAAGAAGGTAAAATATTATGGTTCTTTTCAGAATTGAGTGGGTAAATAAAAAAAATAACAATATCCAACACGGAATATCCAAGTATGAGGGAAAAATATATATGAGCGAGAAAGAAAAGAATGGAGAAGGTAATCAAAAGAAGTTCGATTTAAAGGAACGTCTTATTGATTATGCGGTTAGAATTATTCATCACCTGCTCCCGATTGCAGAGAGTAACAAAGTACTGAATCTAAGCATGATTATATTTACCTCGTTAGATAACTAATAACTTAATGGTAAACAATATTTTAAACTAAATATCTAACAGGATAAATAAATTGAAGGTAGCTTTAAAAGACTTAAGAGAGACCGAAGTGTGGCTGAAAATAATAGTTTGGGCGAAATTAATTCAACCTATAATAAAATTACTTCCGTCTTCGCTACTTTACGTTCCGACAAGACGCCGAGACAAATGGATATTGGTTATTTATATGCATTGGCGTATTTAAATTTTAAGTATATCAACCCACTTAAAACTCAAAAGAGCCAATATTATTTTTGAGGAAAGTTGTAGGTGCGAAATTCTACATCAAAAAGAACAACACACAAAATTTCAGCCGCCAG
>MVCT01000008.1 GCA_002049945.1 Candidatus Cloacimonas sp. 4484_140 | reverse complement strand
CATTGGAAAGTTGTTCAGCAAGGTTTTTATCAGCATACTTGAAATCAGGCATGTAGATATTTGCATATTTTTCCAAAGCTTTAACAGATTCAACTTTCTGATATCCGGATATATTGTATAAGACGGGTATTGAAATGTTTATTTCTCGCAGTAATTCAACGATTTTTATTGTATGAGGAAAAAAATGATCGGGAGTGACGAAATTTACATTATGAATATCATGAGAATAAACAAGTTTATTTATCTCGTCAACAACCTGCTCACAAGTGTAGAAAATACCCATGCCTTCAAAGGAAATTTGAAAATTCTGGCAGTAACAGCACTTTAGAGAACAGCCGGTAAAGAAAACCGTTCCGGAGCCATTTGTGCCTGAAATCGGAGGTTCTTCACCAAAATGTGCACAAATGCTGGAAATATGCAGTTTGTCTGTTTCTATAAACATAAGTAGATTTTCTCTAACTTCCAGAGTGTATCCTTTAGTTCAAAGAAAATACTGGATTCCCATCCCCAATCTAGTTGAGGACAAGCTTTCGAGGGAATGACAATCTCTTTTTGTGGGGAATTATTTTGTCTTAAGTCAAAAATTTCTCTGCCTACCACGACGTAATGAAATGAAGATGGGTGCTCTATGCCTGCCACGGCGTCCTGTCGTGGCGAAGCGAAGACTGGCGTTCTATTCAAGACGTTTTACGAGTTTTTGATCTTTTCAATAATATCGCTCGTTGATTTGCCTTCAATAAAATGCAGACTTTTTACTTCTCCGCCAAGCGCAAGTACGATATCGCTTCCAACAATATCCTGGACAGACCAATCACCACCCTTCACAAGGATATCCGGTTGCACGATCTTGATGAGCTCATAAGGTGTATCCTCATCAAAAAGGCAGACATAATCCACAGATTTGAGGTTGTCGAGCACTACAGCTCTGTCCTGCTCATAGTTAATAGGACGATTAATCCCTTTGAGTCTTCGCACAGAATCATCGCTATTCAACCCGATGATCAGGATGTCTCCAAGTTTTTTTGCTTTATTCAGGTATTCGATATGTCCTCTGTGAATTATATCAAAGCAACCGTTTGTGAATACTATTTTTCTATCTGCGTCATGAAGGTTTTGAGCAATTTTGGCTATCTCTTGTCTTGTTGCGATCATGATTCATTCCATTTCTTGAAGGATGTGATTATCTCGGCAGAGGAAGCAGTTGCAGTTCCCACTTTTCCGCATACAACACCTGCAGCATGATTCGCAATGATAGATGCAGTTTTGATATCACAATTCGCTGTTATCGCAAGCATAAGCATGCTGATGACCGTATCTCCTGCACCTGAGACATCATAAACTTCCTGAGAAAAAGTGGGGATTTGCCAGGAGTTGTTTTGATCATCGCAAATAAACATGCCGTTTGAACCGAGTGTGATCACAACGTATGAGCAATTGAGTTTTTCCATGAGCTTCTGAGCAACGATCTTCAGATCTTCATCAGATTTGATTTCATATTGAAGATTTTTCTCAGCTTCGTGCTTGTTTGGTTTGAAGAAAGTAACATTTTTATATTCAAAGAAATTCTTTGCTTTCGGGTCAATACCGATGAATTTATGATGCTTTTGTGCCAGAGATGTGAAAAGATGGATAAGCTCTTTTGTAAGCAGTCCTTTATTGTAGTCCTGCAGAATGATACCATCGATTTCAGGAACTATTTTTTTTGCATATTTTTTAATAGCTTTCAATACTTCATCTTCGATTTCATCGTCTTTTTCAAAATCGATACGCACAAGCTGCTGATTGCGAGCAATGATGCGGGTTTTCTGTGTTGTCGGGTGGTGAGTATTGGTAAATATCCCTTCGTCGGAAATGTTATTTTTTCGGAATATCTGTTTGAGTTTTTCTCCACTCTGGTCGTTCCCAACAGTTCCAATAATGATGGGTTCCGCACCGAGAGCTTCAATATTTTGAGCAACATTTGCAGCGCCGCCGGGACCAAATTTTTCCTTTTCCACCTTCACGACCTGTACAGGTGCTTCCGGCGAGATCCGGTCAACATCTCCAATAATGTAGTGATCCAGCATAAGGTCACCGACAACAAGAATTTTTTTTGAGGTTATCGTTTCAAATATTTTATTAAGAATGTGTTCATCAATATTCATATTACTCCTTCAAATGGATGGGGTAGTTCCCATCAAAACATGCAAAGCAAAAATCATTATTATCTTTAATGAGACTTTTAAGCTCAGGTACAGTAAGATAACGAAGAGAATCAGCTTGCAGAAAGGCAGCGATGTCCTCAACGGTTTTTTGATTTGCAATAAGTTCTTCCATGGTGGGTGTATCTATTCCGTAATAGCAGGAATATTTCACCATAGGGGAGCCGATTCGCACGTGGACTTCCTTTGCGCCATGATTACGCACCATTTTAATTATTTTTCTCAAAGTTGTACCACGCACAATGGAATCATCGATCAGCGTTACTTTTTTTCCTTTTAGATAACCTGGTAGAGGATTGAATTTCTGGCTGACATTTTCATCTCGAATTGTTTGTTCCGGTGCAATAAATGTACGCCCTACATAGTGATTTCTAATGAGACCAAAATTGAAATCGATACCAAGCTCCTTTGCATATCCCAGGGCAATAAAATTGCTCGAGTCCGGCACAGGTATAACAACATCTGCAATAATATCTTCTTTTTCTGCGAGTTTTTTTCCGAGAATTTCTCGAAATGCGTAAACTGCATGGTTGTAAACAACACTGTCCGGACGTGAAAAATATATGAGTTCAAACACGCAGTGAGCAGTATGTTTTCTATCCCGAAATTCCTCCGGATTCAGTTGAATTGATCGCATTCCATTTCCACTTACATGAATGATCTCGGATGGTGATACTTCCTTTTTGAATTCAGCCCTGATTATATCTATGGAGCATGATTCTGATGCGAACACATAAGTGCCATCGTCGAGCTCGCCAAATATGAAAGGACGGTTGCTATATGGATCACGAAAGGCATATAGTTCGTCTTTGATAAGCAGAACTGCCGAGTAAGAACCCTGAAAATGTCGCATGACATTTTTGATCGAATCGACGATCGAGAGTCCTTGTTTTTCATGATAGTAAGCGATATATTTAAGAATAAGCTCGCCGTCATTATCAGATTCAAAAAAGACATCCTTTGACTCGAGTTCATCACGCAATTCTTGATAATTTACTATATCGCCGTTACTTGCGAGTGCAAACATAGGTCCTGAAAGATTGCTAAATATATGGGGTTGTGCGTTTCCAATGTCTGAAGTTCCTTTAGTGGGATAACGAACATGACCGATCGCAATATGGGAGTGCATATCTTCAAGTATTTTTTCATTAAAAACTTCTTTAACAAGCCCCATCTTTTTTATGAGCTGTATTTTTTGTCCGTCAAAGTAAGCGATGCCGCAGCTTTCCTGCCCGCGGTGCTGCTCTGCAAAAAGACCAAGAACTGCAAGCCGGGAAGCTGATTCGCTCTTTTTATCTCTCTGAAATATTCCAATGATTCCGCACATAATTTTATTACATTTTCTTTCTAAATGATATTTTTGATTCCTCACCCTTACGCAGACGGATGATATTTTCTTTATGACGATATATTATTAGAACTGTGATACAAGTTGTTAAAATAAGATAAGGAATTTCATTAAACTTAGGTATATTTAGTACGAGCTCAACTATCCAGAAAGAGAGAACTGCACAAAGAGAAGCGAGAGAAATATAGCGCGACAGTGCTGCAATTACGAGGAATACTCCAACAGCAATGAGCAATGGTATTGGGAGCAGGTTCATCAATACACCTGCGCCAGTTGCCATACCTTTTCCACCCTTGAACTTCAGGAAAACCGGATAAATATGTCCGATTATCGCAGCTAATCCTATTGCTACGATCGCGATTTGATAGGTTTGAGGATTTGTATAATCAAGGAATGGATTGAATCCAAAAATGGTGTGTTCGCAGGATTGTGCAAGTAGAAGCCGTCCAATCTCAACCGCGAAAAATCCTTTGAAGAAATCAAAAATAAGTGAAATGATACCCGGCACAACTCCGATAGTTCGCAAAACATTTGTTGCTCCGATATTCTTGCTCCCGTGTTCCCGAATATCAATTTTTTTGATGATCTTACCCAAAATAAAACCGCTTGGTATCGCACCAAGAAAATAGGAGATGAGCAGTGAAACAAAAAGGATCATGATTTATCCTTAAATTTTAATTTGATCGTGACGCCGTCAAAACCGAATTCGTTTCGGATCTGATTACGTATGTATCTTTTATAATTTTCTGTAATAAGCGTGGCATTATTCATAACAAATAGGAAAAGCGGGGGATTGGTATCGACCTGGGATGCGTAATAGAATTTAACTCGTTTGTGTGAAGTATGAGTTGGAGGATTTTGTGCAACGATCTTTTGCAGAAAGGCATTCATATCGTGTGTAGGAATTCTTTTCTCTCGTTGTTTGTTCACAAAGAGGACAAGATCGAGAAGTTTTCTTACACGCTGTCCGCTCTTCGCAGAGATAAAAATGAGCGGTGCATAGCTTGCATAATTCAAACTGTAGCGAATTTCCTCTTCGTATTTTTTTGCTGTTTTATGATCTTTTTCGATCACATCCCATTTATTGACAATGAGAATGAGCGCTTTGTACTGGGATTGAGCATATTCAATGATCCGCTTATCCTGAACAGAAATTTCTTCCTGAGCATCGAGAAGAACAAGTACGATGTCTGCATCATTAATACTGCGGAGACTTCTCAGGTTGCTAAAATACTCAATCCCGAACTTTACCCTGCTTTTTCTGCGCAGTCCGGCTGTATCTATGATGGTCATATTGCAGCCGTTATATTCGAAATTCAGATGTACGGAATCACGAGTAGTACCCGGAATATCATTAACAATGACAGCATTTTGCCCTATGATCTTATTTACTAATGAGGATTTTCCAACATTCGGCTTGCCGACAACTGCGATCTTGATCGTATCTTCTTTGAACTGCTCTTCCATTTCAGAAATAGATGGTAATTTGTTCACGATCTGATCCCGAAGTTCTGAAAAGTTTCTTCCACTGATAGCAGAAATACCAATAGGATCACCAAACCCGAGATTCATGAACTCATAAACTTCCAGCTCTTCTTTGTCATTATCAACCTTATTTACAGTAAAGATCACTTTGTCCTGAACCGGGAAGAGCATTTTTGCGATTTGCTGGTCATAATCTGTAATACCGATCTTACAATCTGTCACAAATACAATCAAATCAGCTTCTTCAATTGCAAGCTCAGCTTGATCTCTGATGGAGAGCTTCATTGTATCCTTTGTACTTGGTACGATCCCGCCTGTATCCACAACGATGAAGGGATAGCCATTCCATTCGGTTTGATAATATTTTCTATCCCTTGTGACTCCGGATTCCTTATCAACGATCGCAAGTTTCCTCTTCACCATCCTGTTAAAAATGGTTGATTTGCCCACGTTCGGGCGTCCTACTATTGCAACGATCGGTATAGTCATAATTTATTAAATCACAGTGGGATTTTCATGGAAAAGGTTGTCAAATATTTTGTGGACTTAACGGGCATGTACTCAACAATTTTCGAAGAATGAGAACAAGAGAGAAATAGTGCACAGATTGTCGCTGATATAATTATTGAACTGAAATGTTAAAAAAACTTTTCCTTTTTTTCTTTGATTTCTGTGGTTGTCACAGCGAAGTGAAATGAAGAAGGATGTTAAATAATTGTCTATCTACAAAATTTTCTTAATCTATGAAATATCTTAATTATAATCCAGAAAATAATAACACAATTTAATAATTCTGGATTCCCGATGGGGCTCGGGAATGACACTCCTTTTTATGAAACGAAGCCGTCCTGCCAAGGCGTCTTGTCCGGGCGTAACGGAGACGGATCTAGAGCTTGAATTTCTTGTCACAAGCCCGTCACGGCGTAGAGTAACGGAGACGGATCGGAGAGCTTGTGATAAGTAATTCGTGGACACACTACAACTTAAGACATGCTCTACGACTCAACTTCATCCGCCAGCTGGCGGATTACAGCACAGAAGAAATGTCTCAAGTTTTTAAAAGGATTTCTGTTTTAAGAAGGCGAGAGGAGGAAATTATAGAGATTATTTGTTTCCTTATTTCAGGTTAGCAACACAATTATCACACTCATGTTGAGCGCAGAACTGGTAATAGAGCTGGATCATACCTTGTTGCATTTGCAGGTTAATACGGAAATGAATGCCATCATTCAAAAGAGTGTGAATATAATAAGTAATATAGTTTTCAGATAGTTTTGGTAGATCACCATATACCTTAAAGATCACTTTTTGTAATGTATCATACTGAAGTGTTTGAGCATAAACATAACATATCGGCAGAATTATATTTGAGAAAATATCTCTACATCGGGAAGAGCCGATTGAGGGATGATCTCCTTTGCTCAATAAGTTTGAAAATTCTTTTTCAATTTTCTTTGCATCAATTTTCTGTGAATTACCGTAACTAAAAAGTGCAATGATCGAGTTGATCAGGTTTCCCTGTTTGAGAGCGGAGTAGATAAAAGGTGAGATCTGCCAAAGTCTGTTCACGGGATGATTCTGCGGACGGCAACGGAAGAAATTCCAATCATCTTTCTGCAATGTTTCCTTCATTCTTGTTGCAAATTGTGAGCATACGGTATCAAAGCGCTCCAGAAGTTCTTCGTCGATGAAACTGAAACTGTAATCATGAAGATCAAATCCACATTTATACATAAAGATGAAGAAGATATCCTGATAATCTACGCAGTCATTAATAAAGGTTTTCAATTCCTGAAAAGGAAGCAGTTTTGCCAGCTTGAAAAATGGCATTTTATTCTTGCCGTATCCGAGAGCTTCAATTATTCCTTCATACAAAATCTGATTAAAATCCGAGTTGTAAAGTTCTGCAGAGAAGCGTTTACACTTTTTTAAAAAACGTTCTTTACCCAGATTGAGGAGAATGCTTTTTAATTTATTTAAATCTTGCAAATCCCTTATTAGAAGGCATTCTATGGTTTTTTGCTGTGATATATCAAATGGTTTTTGTCCGTATCGTTTCCATAATTTATCTATTTGCTCGTCAAGATTGAGCTGGAGTTCCAGTATTGGTACTTTGTTACCATTTTCAGAGATGGTGAATTCAGCATTCTGGCTATTTGTGAAGACTACATGAAGGATCACATTATTATAATTTTTATCCTCATGATGATTGTGAGCTTTCCAATCGTACTCATACTTGTGTATCTCAACATCTCCCTGAACTTTTTTGCCATCAAAGAGAATAATACCGTTTACGAAATCGGGTCCGGCATCTGTATTCCATTTACCTTGAAAAAGGATCTCTATCTTATTACCGGAAACAGTTCTAATATTATCTTTGAGATGCTGTTCATCCCAGATATGATATAAAAAATTTTCAGCAATATATTTTTTCATCTTTTCCTTCTTTCCCACTCAACGATAAATTAAAAGAAAAAAGTAATATTTATTTGTCAATTTTCTTGTAATGATAACTTATTTTTTCATATAATATTTGACACATGATTTGTAATGCACAAATTAGTCGACAATTACAGAAAAAAATGTCATCCACGGAGGACGCATGACCAAAGCTGATTTAATTCAGGCAATTTCCCAGGAAACTGGAATTATTTTGAAGGATACGAAGATTATCGTTGATGCACTCTTGGATAATATAAAAGCCAGTATGATCGATGGAGAGCACATTGAACTTAGAGGATTTGGTACCTTCAAAAACAAGGTACGTAAAGCACGTATCGCACGTAATCCAAATACAAAGGAGCTTGTTAACCTACCAAAGCGAGTTGTCCCAACCTTTAAGTTTTCGAAATTCTTTATTGATGAAGTAATGAAAAACAACTAATCATTTTGGAGTTGAAATGCCCTGCGGGAAAAAACGAAAAAAAGCAAAAATCAATAAGCATAAGCGTAAAAAGAGACTAAAAAAGAACCGTCATAAAAAGAAATAATGGTGCTATACTGTTTTGAATAGCACATACATCTAAAATGGAGTACGGTATATGTACAAAATATTGGCGAAACTAAGTGCTATTGTTGCAGCTATATTAATACTTCTTGGTATAATAGACAAGATTTTCTTTCCTCACAGCAATATTCTTTTACAGCATGAAAATTATTTCATTGCTGCAGATCCATTTATTTTATTTGGAATTTTGTTCCTTATTGCGTCTTATATTGAATATAAGAAAAAAGAATAGTAAAATATTTCATAAAACCACATTCACTTTCACTCTCAATAAAATGGTCGGGATGGCCGGATTTGAACCGGCGACTTCTTCGTCCCGAACGAAGCGCGCTACCGGGCTGCGCTACATCCCGACGGGGAATCAAAACCTTTGTATAAGAATCATCTGTCAAGAAAAAGCTTGGCTATCTTGCATAAGCTTAAGAGGTTAGGAAATGATGAATTAGCTTTTCATTGACAAATATTGGCTTCAGGATAATATTTATTGTAAATAATTTAGGTTTTATGTATATTATGACAGAAAAAATTTTAGAAGAACAGGAAAATACACTACCAATAATTCCTACCAGAAATATTGTTATCTTTCCTCAGATGATCGTACCTCTTGTTATTGGAAGAACGTATTCCATTAAAGCAACCGAAGAAGCATACGGAAAAAATAAAATTATCTTTTGTGTTGCCCAAAAATCACCTGATACTCAAAAACCACAGCAGGAAGATATTTACGAGATAGGTGTTGTGTGCCAGATATTGCAGATTTTAAAAATGCCCGATGCAACAATTCGAATTCTTGTTGAGGGCTTACAACGCGCAAAGATCGAAGAGCTATATTTTTCTGATGATTATATGAGTGCCAAACTGGATCTTATTCCTAAAGAAACACTCAAGGAAACATCGGAAAATATTGCGCTTCTTCAAACGCTGGAACATGATTTTAAAGAATATGGAAAACTGAGCAGAAACTTTTCTGATGATGTGCTTATCACCTATGAAAATCTCAAATCAATGGATGATAAAGTAGATTTTATGGCATCGAACATCGATCTCGATCTGGAAGTAAAGCAGAAACTTCTTGAAGCCAATCTTATGGAGCGGATATTCGATTTGATCGAGTATATTTCCAAGGAACTTGAGATATTGAAAATTCGCAAGAAAATTGCCGGTGAGGTGAGAAGCAAACTGACAAAAACTCAAAAGGAATATTTCCTCAATCAGGAACTTAAGGCAATTCAGAAGGAGCTTGGCTTTTCCGAAGATCAGAACGTTGAAGTGAAGGATCTTGAGAAAAAGATAAGTAAACTCCGCCTTACAGAGGAAGCGAAAGAGAAAGCTGAATATGAGCTGAGCAAGCTGCGCAGAACAAATCCGATTTCACCGGAATACTCAGTTTCTTTGAACTATCTAAACTGGCTCACCGATTTGCCGTGGAATAATCCAAAAAAGGGACGCTTTGATCTTGTACAAACAGAAAAAATTCTCGATGATGACCATTACGGTTTGAAAAAAATCAAAGAACGCATTATTGAATATCTTGCTGTGCTTAAAATGGTGAAAAAGGTGAAGGGGCAGATACTGTGCTTTGTTGGTCCTCCCGGTGTAGGAAAAACATCACTCGGACAATCAATTGCAAAGGCGCTGAATCGAAAGTTCGTGCGTCTTTCACTTGGCGGAGTACGTGATGAAGCAGAAATTCGAGGACACAGAAAGACATATATCGGTGCAATGCCGGGAATAATCATTCAGGCGATGAAGCGCGTCCGTACCAAGAATCCTATTATCATGCTCGATGAAGTAGATAAGATGAGCATGGATTTCCGAGGAGATCCATCATCAGCATTGCTGGAAGTGCTCGACCCGGAGCAGAACTATGAATTTCATGATCATTATATTGAAGTTGGCTATGATCTCTCACAGGTACTCTTTATCACTACTGCAAACAATCTTTTTTCAATTCCTCCAGCACTTCAGGATAGAATGGAAGTAATTACCCTGCCGGGATATACCGAATTAGAAAAGTGTAAGATCGCAGAGGGATTTCTTCTTCCAAAACTGCTTGAAAAACACGGCTTCAATCATAAGATCAAAGTAAAATTTTCCGAAAATGCCTTTCTCAAAATAATAAGAAATTATACACGAGAAGCCGGAGTACGTAATCTTGAAAGAAATATCTCATCAGTTCTTCGTAAAATAGTGCGTGAGTATCTTAAAGATAAGAGGAATAATTCCTATAAGGTGACCGAGTCCAGTATCAGAAAGTATCTTGGCATAGAGAAATACCTTTACTCAGACGTGAAAAAAGAAGATAGTATTGGTGTGGCAAATGGGCTTGCATGGACTTCTGTAGGCGGTGTTCTTCTGCAGGTAGAAGCTGTGGTTTTGGAAGGAAAGGGCAACCTTTCTCTAACTGGGAAACTCGGTGATGTCATGAAAGAATCAGCCAAAGCAGCATTGAGTTATGCTAGAGTTCATTATTCAGATTTTGGGCTTAAAAAGGACTTTTATAAAACAAAAGATATTCACATACACGTTCCTGAAGGTGCGATTCCAAAGGATGGTCCGTCGGCAGGGATTACAATAGCAACTGCGATCATATCTGCTCTTTCCCAAAGAAAGGTACGGGCAGATTATGCAATGACCGGCGAGATAACTCTCATGGGAGATGTGCTGCCCATTGGTGGTCTTGAAGAAAAACTTGTTGCTGCACAGCGCGCTAAGTTAAAGAATATCATTATTCCAAAAAAGAATTTTAGAGAATTGACTGAAATTCCAAAACAGATCAAAAAGGGATTACATATTATACCTGTTGAAACAATGGATGAAGTACTTGCTCATGCGTTGCTTAATGAAACAAAGGCAGTATAGATGGATTTTGAAATAATTTCAAGAACAAAGCTTGAAGGAAATTCTGAGGAGCTCATCCTGAAAACCGAGAAAAACAATCTGCAACTCCTCGGTTATGTCCTGGAGACGGTCGAAGGGATGTGTAATTACACCACTGTGGATAAAGAAGAAACATTGCTCAAAGTGGTCTATACTCTTGATTTTAAAAATGATGTTGATCAGATTCTACAATCATTAAAGGAAAACGAAGGTTAGTTTTTCATTCTAATTTTAGATGAATTTCAATAAAAAAATTGAACAATTGATAGCATGAAATTGAGGGACAAATTAATGATGTATTTGACAATAAATCTGATCCCTTGACAATATCACTTTCCCAGATTAAGAAATCCCAAAATAATTCTGGGAGACTGTTTTAAAGGTCAGCATTACTTAAGAAAAGTATTTTAAAGGTTTAGTAAATAATGAATGGTTTAATAGAAGTTAAATTCAAACAAGACGAAAAAAGGTATTATGAAAATACTCATGATATAGAATTAAGAAAAGGTCTATATGTAATTGTCGAAGCCGAAAAGGGCGCTGACATGGGATGTGTAGGTAATTTTCCAATTGAAAGAGAGAAGCTCAATCTCACTGATAGCTATACAGTAAGAAAACTTATCCGTGTTGCAAGCGATGATGACATCGAAAAGATGAATCGAATTCATGAAAAAGAAGATGATGCACGGAAGAAATTCATGAATGCACTCAAGGATCAGCCCTTTGAAATGGATCTGGTGGATGTAGAATATCAGTTTGACGGCAACAAGCTCACTTTTTATTTCATGGCAGAAACGAGAGTGGATTTCCGCGACTTCTTAAAGGTTCTCGCACGGATCTTTCGAACACGTATAGAACTTCGTCAGATCAACGAACGTCAGGAAATTAAAAGACTCGGAGGAATTGGACCCTGCGGAAGAGTACTTTGCTGTAAAAATCTTAATCTCAATTTTGACCGCGTAACCATACAAATGGTTAAGGATCAGAATATGAGCGTAACCTCTTCCAAGATGTGTGGGCTGTGTGGTAAACTCCTGTGCTGCCTTGCGTATGAGGAAGAATTCTATCAGGAGGAAGCTGAAAAGTATCCGAAGATCGGAGAAGAAATATTATATAACAAAAAGAGAATGTTTGTTGCAAAAAATAATTATTTAACCTACAGGATCGAACTCAGAGATGAGAATGGTTTGCTGACAATCATTAGTTTTGATGATTATCTGGAGCAAAAAATTAAAAAGAAAAGAGCCAAATTTCAGGCAAAATTCCCGGTAAAAAAAAACAAGGGAAAGAGAGATGAACAACATTAAATCAATCACATTAGAGCTTTGGCCTTTGGATGAAGATTTATCCTGCAGATGCAACGGAGCTCATCAAGTTTGTCTTCAATGCGCAGTATGCGGATACAAAAATAATAACTACTCCATCGTTGACGATATGCCCACACAGCAAGAACTTGCAAAGTATATCGATCATACAAACCTAAAGCCCGATGCAACAAATGTAGAAATTATTAGACTCTGCCAGGAAGCACGAACCTATGATTTCGCATCTGTATGCATTAATCCCTGTAATGTAAAACTTGCAAAGAGAGAAATGGACAAACGAACTGTCTGTTCTGTCATTGGATTTCCACTCGGGGCAAATCTAACACGTACAAAAATTGAGGAAGTTAGACTCGCTCTTAAACAGGGTGCAACTGAATGTGATATGGTTTTGAACATCGCTGAGTTGAAAGAACAGGGCTATAATTATGTACTCACAGAGATCGAGAAGATAGCAGAAATCTGCCACGAGAATGATGCGATACTGAAAGTCATTCTTGAAACATGCCTGCTCAACGAAAGGGATAAGATAATTGCATGCCTGATCGCAAAAAAAGCTGGCGCCGACTTTGTGAAAACTTCGACCGGATTCTCAAAATCAGGAGCAACTGTAGGGGATATTATGTTAATGCGAACTGTCGTTGGAGATTATATGGGCGTGAAGGCATCAGGCGGAATTCGTGATACTGAGACAGCACTTGCTATGATCTCAGCCGGAGCAAATCGTATCGGTGCAAGCAGCAGTTTATCAATTATCGGAGCGTAATTGAGAGTCATACTTGCTGGCTACAACATTGATGTTTCACAGTTTCCTTACAAAGAAATTCAATATACGCCGGAAACAATCTCTGCTGCATATGCGCGCATAAGCCGTTCAAAAAAATCTGTCGATGAACTTCGGAAAGATGCAGTACTCGATGTAGAAAAAGCAAGAAGATCGAATAAAACCATTGTCTTTGAGATGGGGCACAGCTCTGTTGCCGAGCATGCGGTATTTAACTTTGATATAATCGGCATTTCTCGCTATCTTACTGAATTTGTACAACGCACCCGATTGGCTTCTTTTACGGAAAAATCTCAGCGATACGTCACACTCGATGGTGACTATGTCATTCCAGAAGAAATTCAAAATGATACTGTTATATTAAAGCAATTTCAAGATACTATCCAGTTGCAAAATGAAACCTATATTTCTCTTTTTGAAGAATTGAAGAGTTTTTTTCAGCGTACTACTTCTCTATCGAAAAAAGATATTGAAGGTCGAGCAAAAGAGGATGCCCGTTATGTACTTTCTATGGCAACTCAAACCCAGATGGGAATGACCATTAATGCACGGAGCTTGGAACATCTTCTCAAACGTCTTTATGCACTTTCTCTTAATGAGGCGAAAGATCTTGCAGACACTTTGAATGAACAGGTCAGGAATATTGCTCCTTCGCTCATTCGTTATATCGAGCCGTCTAAATATGATACTCAAAAATACAAGATAGATGTCTTTGCCAAATCCAACAAGCCGATTGAGAAATGCAGTTTATTATCCTATCCTGCACATGCAGATGAGAGAATTATTGCTGGACTCATTTTCCGCTCGACGGGTACGGATTATCAAACTGTATTTGAAGATGTTAAACGAATGAACAAGCAGGATAAAGAGAAGATACTGCAAAAACATTTGAAAGATATTACCTGCCATGATTCCCTGCCACGTGAATTTGAATTAGTTGATCTTGTTTTTCAGGTGAATATTAGTTC
>MVCT01000100.1 GCA_002049945.1 Candidatus Cloacimonas sp. 4484_140 | reverse complement strand
TTGATCGCCAAGGAGGGCAGGAAATACGGATTGAATGTTTGCATCGCTACCCAGCGACCTCGTGATATTCCCGAAGATGTTTTAAGTCAAATAGGAACACTAATAGTTCATCGGCTTATTAACGATAAAGAGACTCTTCAGGGCCTGATTATCAGAAGGCATGGGGTTAAATTGAACAATGAGATAATCAATAAATAATCGAGAAAACATTCCCTGCAACGGTACGGAAATTTTTAAAGGCTTATATGGCATATGGAGACAGAAGGCTTGAGAATAGGTGATATTGTTTAAGAAAGCGAAATAGCGATGAATGAACAGTCTAGGGTTAGGTTGAAAGGTGATTCGTTTCGTATTGGATTTCTTAATGGAAAAAAGAGGTTGCGACAAGGCAGACGCCTGTTGCAGGTAATGTTTCCAGATCGAACGCAATGGATTCCGGAAGATCAGATTGAAATTATCCTCCAAGAACAAGAAAACCCTGTTGATTTGTTGAAGGCAGGAAAGTTTGCACGACCAGTAGATCTTCGCCGTTGTCTAACACACATTCGCCTGACAGGTAAGTTGGCAGATATTATTTACAGTATGGAAACTACAAATACAGATTTTTACCCGTACCAGTTCAAACCTGTGCTTCGATTTCTTCAATCTCCCAGCAATGCTCTATTGATCGCCGATGAAGTTGGGCTTGGCAAAACAATTGAAGCAGGACTTATCTGGAAGGAATTGCAAAGCCGATTTGATCATAGAAAGTTAGTTGTTCTCTGTCCTGCGATGTTACGCGACAAATGGAAGTGGGAATTGAAGAGTAAATTTGGAATTAAAGCCGATATTGTTAATGCCAGAGAAATGCTTCAGCGGTTTCAGGACCCAAATGATCGGATGCAAGGGTATGCTCTGATTTCTAGCTTAGAAGGTACACGGCCCCATAAGAATTGGGAGTATGATAATGAGAAAAATTATGGTTCTAAAAAATTAGCCCGACATCTACGAAGTGTGGAAAATACTGATATTGTAGCCGATCTCTTGATTATTGATGAAGCTCACTATCTTCGTAATCCTGAATCACAAACTCATGAGCTTGGACAATTATTTCGCCCCGTGGTTGAACAACTTCTCCTGCTGACCGCAACACCTATCCACAATTATAATCAAGATTTATTCTCGCTACTTGGATTGTTGGACAGGGATGTTTTTCGTCGTCCAGAAGATCTTGCTGCGATTCTGAATGCCAATCGACATCTTGTCAGGGCAAGAGACATCGTCCTTTCCAATAATGCTATGGAAGATATGCTTGAGCATGAATTAGAAAAAGCGGCTGGTGAAGCGTTGTTAAGACACAGTCAGCAACTGAATTGGATTCGCAAGCAGTATTCCACGTCGCAGTGGTTAAAATCTACTAAACGCCGAGCTGAGCTAGCCTCACGACTAGAGAAGATCAATCCGTTAGCCTATGTAATTACAAGGACTCGCAAACGGGATGTTAAGGAATGGAGGGTTATTCGTGAGCCTATCGCAGAAGCAGTCGATATGACGACCAACGAAGCAGAGTTCTATAAACGTATCACAGAGACCGTTATACGCTATGCGCAGCAACACGATGCACATGAACGTTTTCTCTTAGCTACACCTCAACGCCAGATGTCCAGTTCAATGGCTGCGTCACTACGGGCGTGGACTCGACGGAGAGATAACATAGACGACACAGCTGTTGCTGCCGAGGCATTTGAGGAGATGGGGCCGTTGACGATGGAGATATGCCAACATGCACCACAGTACGGCGACTTACCGCAGCTAATCCGTCACGACAGTAAATATGCCCGAGTACGGGATATACTCCAGGATTTTTTCAATAATTACCCACAAGAAAAGTTAATTATATTTTCCACTTTTCGGGAGACTCTTGCCTATCTATACGAACGACTAAAATCTGACGGAATAAAGGGAATTGTCCTTCACGGTGGAGTTAAGAAACCAAAAGATGAAATTCTTCGTACCTTTAAAACCGATGCATCTATACAAGTACTTCTATCGTCCGAGGTAGGTAGCGAAGGCATCGACCTCCAATTTTGCCGAGTGCTAATTAACTATGATCTGCCATGGAATCCAATGCGTGTGGAACAACGAATTGGTCGTCTGGATCGACTTGGGCAGGGGGCAGAGAAAATATCTATCTGGAATTTGTTCTATGCCCAGACGATTGACGATCGGATATATCGACGACTGTATGAAAAACTGGATTTATGTCGTACAGCTTTAGGGGATTTTGAGGGGATTTTGGGCGATGAAATGCAAAAACTAACGATGGAGCTACTATCTGGGAATCTTACCGTAGAACAACAAGAACACCGGATTGATCAGACAGCTCAGGCATTGGAAAATCTTAAGTTGGAACAAGAACACCTGGAGTCACAAGCATCATCTTTAATGGCATACGGTGATTATATTCTTAATCAAGTGCATATGGCTCACAATCTGCGGCGATGGATCTCTGGCAGTGACTTACGAAGTTATGTGACGGATTTTTTCGGTGCATATTACCCGGGTTGTATATTCCGCCAACTTGATGAGGATACCCTTGACTATGAAATTCATCTCACTCCTGAGGCTGCGAGTCAACTGGAAGATTTTATTCAAACTCACAACAAGTCTAAACAAACACTATTACTCCGTAGTTCACATCAAGCAATCTACCGATTTGAGAATCGTACAAATACTTCGATTGGGACATCCAAGGAATTCATTTCGCAGTTTCACCCTCTTGTTCAATTCGTTTCAGAGAAGATTTCACAGCAGGAGGAACAGCTGACACCTGCTGTTGTAGCTCGCATAAGTGTTTCAGTATTTGATGACGATAAAATATCGGAGGGCCTCTATGTTTTGGTTTGCGACCGATGGTCTGCTGGTGGCTTACAAACGGTAGAGAAGCTTGCTTTTGCTGCTCGCTCATTGAAGAACGAAAGTGTCATACTTTCTTCGAGTCAGGCGGAACAACTAGCTAATATGTGTTCTCACTGTGGCACCGACTGGTTCGAGGCTCGTTCTCAATTAGATTTTAAATATGCTGCAGAAGTAGCTGACCAATTGTTTGCTCAACTAGAAGAAGAGTATAGGGATTTTGTAGAGGACCTTCGCCGTCAGAATGAGGATCGTGTTAATCTTCAATTAGAAAACCTTGATCGGCATAAGGCGCAGCAATTGGATAGTTTAAACAATGTTTTGAAGAAACATCGTCTGCATGGACGAGATTCACTTGTTAAAGCAACACAAGGACGAATTAAAGCAATGGAAGAGCGTATCTCGCGGAACAAAATCAAGGCAGAGCGAAGTAGAAAACTCACATATACCCGTGATGAGGCAATTGTAGCCATTATTGATGTGTGCGTTTTACCTATTGGGGAGGAACTACTATGATAGCTTTTCGATGCCTACAGTGTCAAGTGGCATTGCAAGTGCCAGATGATTGGATGGGGAGGAAAGGTCTGTGTCCTTGTTGTCAAACTCGCTTTGTGATTCCGAAAAAAAAACCAGTTTTTTTTGCACGTATATTTGGTAATTTGCCTATCGCTACAGCTCTACCAATCATCCAAAAAAACGCCAACGATTTGGTGGTTACAACCACCTCCAGATCAGATAATCTACATCCGAATTGCAGGGAAATAAAAACAGAGTGCGCATTAATTTCATCACTCAATGAAAATCATAAGTATCCGCGTTATGCCACACAGTTTGTATCTTCTGTACAGGAACGCAATTGTGACATTATTATTGGTTTAGATTTTGGCACATCCTGTACAAAAGTTGTTATTCGTTCGCCGTATGAACATGGAGGTAGTGCCTATCCGGTTCCGTTTTATCACGTGGGCAACCCAGGTAATCCATATCTTTTGCCATCTGTATTGTGGGTTGATCCTAATGGCAACTTCTCTCTGACGCAAGTTCAAGGAGGAAGTTTATATCGGGACATCAAACTTAATTTGGTTAATAATAAACCTTTATATCCAATCGGAAAAGTATCCGGTCATATTTCTCCGGTTCCTCCAGATATACTAGCAGTAGGATATATAGCTTTGGTTTTACAGGAAACTCGGCAATGGTTTCTTAGAACGCATATAGAAAGATACGGAATGCTCAAGCTGACCTGGGGCATGAACATTGGCATTCCTTCCTACAGCTATGATGATGAAATTCTCACGAAAGCTTATCGAAAAGTAGCCAAAGTGGGATGGCAACTTTCTATTCGTCCGCCTTTGCCTTCGGTGCAAATGGCCAAAAAGATGCTCAGGGAAATCCAAGGCGAACACATTGGGCAAAATGAGGCCACTATTGAAGTGATTCCTGAGGTAATTGCAGAGGCTATTGGATATGCTCGCTCGCAGCGTCGTAATGAAGGGCTGCACATACTCGTAGATGTTGGAGCCAGTACAGTAGATATGTGCTCTTTTCTCCTGCGAAGTGATAATGGAGAAGACTATTATCATATTCTAACTGCTGATGTCCAACCCTTGGGAACGGTATCTTTGTACCGAATGTTAATAGATGTGTTGCATAAAGACTACCCTCAAGTAGCCGATTCACTATGGACAAAACTTAACCCTCTTAATCCATTTTATAATGTGCAATTTCCCGAAGAAGAATCATCCCAAATTGCACTGAATGATGCCAGGAAGGAACATCAAGATCAGTATCGCAAAATGTTTGGAAGATTAGTAATAGATTTGAAGACCAAACGTGATCCAAATTCCCCCAAATGGATTACAGGAGTTCCGATATTTCTTTGTGGCGGGGGCAAAATGATGACCGAATTTAAGGACTATCTATCTAAATCTATTGTTGAAATTCAATCTTTATATAGCAGGAAAGGAAATCTCTTACTGCAGTCATTGCCATCTCTATATGAATTGCCGAACACAATTACTGATGGTTACAGGGATCGTCTTGCGGTTGCATGGGGATTAAGTTACCCAGAGCATGACATCGGCGAAGTGGAGCGTCCTTCTGAGATATCCGATATCCCACCTCGACGAGTAATTGAAAGAAAAGAAGAACCATGGGAACGATAGTATTTTTACTGAATATAGTCATGTCAGGAGGCGATCAAAATAGGCCGGTGATGGGCGCTTCAAAGTAGGCCACCTTGGGAGGGTTTGTTGTTTACTATCATTGTCTTCTTCGGAAAAATCGTTACAAACTCCCGGGGGCGCCGGGGGAAAATTCTTCATCGCTTTCTTACGGGCTTTTTGGATCATATCCATGAACCATTGGGG
>MVCT01000099.1 GCA_002049945.1 Candidatus Cloacimonas sp. 4484_140 | reverse complement strand
GTTAGAAAAACAGGGAACTCCCATAGGATCTCTCGATATGTTAATTGCAGCTCACGCACTTTCTCTCGGATGCATATTAGTAACAAACATCGAGAAAGAATTTAATCGAATACCGAATCTGAAGTTAGAAAATTGGGCGAAATAGACTGCCGTTTGATAAGTGAAAAGAATGATTAGTAAAAAAAATCTTCGCCAAGTTCAACTTAGTGACGAGAATAAATTATAGAAACTCGTTACGAAGTTGAACTTCGTAACGAGAAAATGTTTGTCAGGACTTTGTTTCAATTGCTTTTTTCGGACAGACATCGATACAAATGCCGCACTGAATACACTTCTCCTCATCTATCTTATGAACTTTTTTCACTTCACCATCAATAGCGTTCACCGGGCATTTCTTTGCACAGATCGTGCACCCGATACATTTTTCTTCAATGATTATTGGCTGAGGACGAATTTTAATTCTATCTTCGATTGCTTTTGTGGGACAAACTGTTGCACATAAACCGCAGGACACACATTTTCCATAATTGATAGTTGCAAGGTTATTTTCAAGCGTGATCGCATCAACCGGGCATTTTTTCACACATAGACCGCAGCCGATACATGCAGTTTTGTTTCCGCATTTTACTTTTGCATCTTTACCCTTATCATAAGACTTGCACTGAATATGAACTTTTTTGCTGATAGGCACAAGCTCAATAAGATTTCTCGGGCATGCCTCCACACATTTTCCGCATCCCGTGCATTTGTCATCGTCGATAATTCGCATATTGTTTTCGTCGATAGAAATCGCATCGAAGGGGCACACGCGGTAGCAGTCATTATAACCGAGACAGCCATAAGTACATGCATTTTGTCCATTCGAAAGCAATATCGATGCTTGACATGTGGCGATACCTTTATTTTCAAATTTGATGTTCGTGTTATTAATTCCACCGCTTTGACAATGGATGACTGCTATCTTTCTCTCTTTTTTACTTGCTTTTGTTCCCATGATCTTAGCGATCTGCAAGGCAACATCATGCCCACCGGGTGCACACAACGTGGGGTCAGCACCGGATACAACTATAGCTTCTGCATATGCTGCACAGCCAGGATATGCGCACGCACCGCAATTCGCACCGGGAAGCACTTCTTCGATCTGCTCTATTTTAGGATCAATTTCAACATGAAATACCTTTGAAGCAAAGGAGAGTGCGATACCAAATAAAATACCAAGAACACTTAAAACAATGATGGAAACGAGTAACATGTGTGCTCCTTTTAAAATTTCATTCCGGAAAATCCGAGAAACGCAAGCGCCATACAACCTGCAACAATAAATGAGATGGGCATTCCCTTCATGGATTTAGGAACTTTACTGTATTCGAGACGCTCACGAATTCCTGCCATAAGTACAAGAACAAGCGTGAAGCCAACCCCAGCAGCAGCGCCATTCACAATAGATTCTATGAAATTATATTCTTCATTAATATTGAGGAGAGAAACACCAAGCACTGCGCAGTTTGTCGTGATAAGAGGCAGGTATATGCCGAGCGCTTTATAGAGTTCCGGCGCAGATTTCTTGATCACCATCTCGACAAATTGCACAAGTACGGCAATACTGAGAATGAATGCGATGGTACGAAGAAAGGTCAGATCGATACCAAAAATACTTGTTGCTTCATTAAGGAAAAATGTATAGATAAGCCACGTAATTGTCGAAGCCATGGTCATCACAAAGATAACTGCCATACCCATGCCGAATGCGGAATCCATCTTTTTCGATACGCCGATATAGGGACATAAACCCAAAAAACGATGGATCACAAAGTTATTAATAAATATTGAACCGATAATAATTAAAAAAAGCGTTGAGAAATCCATTAATGCTCCTTGTTCATCTATGTTTTAGATTTCTTCTTGTTCTGCAAAATATTTAACAAACCCATTAAAAGACCGATCGTGATGAATGCACCGGGAGGAAGAATTGCAGCGATCATCGGCTTGTAAGAAGCGGGAAGAATGCGAATATCCAAAATTGTGCCAACACCCAGAATTTCCCTTATCGCAGCAATTACAATGATTGCAAGCATAAAACCAAGTCCCATTCCCAGTCCGTCCAGCATGGATTTGAATACACCATTCTTGCTTGCAAATGCTTCCGCCCTGCCAAGAATGATACAGTTCACCACAATGAGAGGTATGAAAATTCCGAGACTTTTATGAAGCGGTGGAACGTATGCCTCCATGACCATATCAACAATAGTCACAAAGGATGCGATCACTAAAATATAACATGGAATACGGACTTTGCTTGGAATGAAATTTTTGATGAGGGAAATAAAAATATTTGAACAAAGGAGAACAAATGTTGCTGCAGCGCCCATTCCAATAGCATTTTGCACAGATGTACTTACTGCCAGAGTAGGACACAGTCCAAGCGCCATAACGAAAACTGGATTTTCTTTGATGATGCCTTTTGTAAATTCTTGAATTGCTTTCATTATTCTCCTCGTTTATAATCTATCACGAAGTTTTTGAAAAGTATCACGAATTGCATTGGTGACTGCCCGTGTGGTAATGGTCGCACCAGTAAGAGATTGGATGTCTCCGCCGTCTTTATCAACATAGATATTTTCAGGATTCTTACCTGTAAATTGAGCTGTAAAATCTTCTCTTGTACAGTTTGCACCAAGCCCGGGAGTTTCTGCCTGTGATACCACTGTGATCGCACTTATCATAAGTTCTGGAGTAAGCCCGACAATTGTTTTTACATCGCTGCTATAGCCATATTGGACACAAGAAAACACATAACCAACAAGCGTACTGTCTGCATCGTATCCTTCATAATAAAGTACCTCACTACTATCTGAAACCGGCTTAAAGAATTCAGCATCGGGCAGGACCAGTCTTCGTGCAGCTTCTTCGGCTTTCAGTTTATTCTCAGCAATGAGCGGTGCGGTTTGTTGATAAATAAAAGCAAGAATTGCACCCGAGATCACACAAATGATCAGCAAGACCAGCGTAGGACGAATAAAATCTTTCATACTATCCTCAAAAATATATGATTAATTATTGGATTTCTTTCGATACCCAAAGGTTTTTTGCGGAGTTATCTTATCAATAAGAGGAGTGGCAATATTCATGATAAGAATTGAATATGAGACGCCTTCGGGATAACCTCCCCATGTACGGATCACGACTGTAAGTAGCCCACACCCAATGCCAAAGATAAGCCGTCCATTTTTTGTAACAGGAGATGTGACCATATCCGTAGCCATGAAGAAAGCGCCGAGAATGAGTCCGCCCGAGAAGATGTGGAATAAAATTGGACCGGAAAACAGCCCATCGATTCCGCCAATCATCCAGCTCAGGAAGGCAACAGTTCCGATATAGCCAATAGGTATCCGCCATTCAATGTAATGCTTATATACTAGTATTGCAGCTCCGAGAATAAGTGCTGCTGCTGATACTTCGCCGATACATCCGCCTATATTACCCCAGAAAAGCTCTTTGATATAATCCAGAGACGAAAGCTGGTGAAAAATTGTTCTCGCAGAATCTCCGGCAGTTCCGGCTACAATATCTCCCCGAATCTGCTGAGCTAAATTAAGAGGAGTGGCAGAAGTTATCAGATTTTGAAGCTGGGCATCTCCACCGGTTATCAAAGTCTGCTTGAGCCCTGATATGGTTGCAACGCCGGCATTTGCCAGTTTTGTTGCCCAGCCGGTCGTCATCTGAATAGGCCAGGATGCCATAAGGAAGGCACGACCAAGAAGCGCAGGGTTTACAGGATTATAGCCCAGTCCACCAAATATTTGCTTTCCAATAGTTATAGCGAAAATAGAGCCCACAACAGGTATCCACCACGGCGTAAGAGGTGGAAGATTGAAAGCTAGAAGCATTCCTGTCACGACTGCGCTTCCATCAGAAATTGTTATAGGTCTTTTTGTTAAAAATTGCACCAGGGCTTCTGTTCCCACAGCAGCAACCACTCCAAGAATGGTTATCCAGATCGATCTCCATCCAAAGAAAAGGTATGCAGCAATAAGAGCCGGCAGGAGAGCGATAACAACAGTCCACATCACCCTGCGAACATTTACCTGTTCATGCAGGTGCGGAGAAGAAGAAACATTAACTAAGCTCATGTTCAAAACCTCCAAAAACTATTTATCTTGGCGTTTAAGTTTATTTGCTTCGATTTTACCAATTTTGATCCACTGAATAAGCTGAATATGAGATGGGCACACATAGCCACAGGAACCGCATTCAATACAGTCAAGGACACCCAATTTCATGGCTTCTTCGTATTGTCCGTTTTTTACTTTATCAGCAATGAAGCTTGGCAAAAGATTCATCGGGCACGCATCCACACAGCGTCCGCAATGCAAACAGGGCGACTCTGTCGTATCAACTACTTCTTTTTCACCCATGAATACAAAACCGGATGTCGTTTTTGTGGCAGGAGCTTCCAGATCTGGAAGGGCAAATCCCATCATTGGACCGCCGGAAATAATTTTTGCTATGTCCTCAGATGTTTCGCTGCAGAATTCAAGCAGTTGAGAAAGAGGAGTTCCGATTGGAACTTTCAGATTTTTGGGCTCCTTCACAATAGAACCGCTTATAGTGGTAGTTCTTTCGATGAGTGGTTTATGATAACGAAGCGCTTCGTAGATCGCAAACGCAGTTCCTACATTCTGCACAACAACTCCCACATCCATTGGGAGTCCACCTGCAGGTACTTTTCGTTTTGTGGCGGCATAGATCAGTTGCTTTTCTGCACCCTGAGGATAACGAAGCTTGCAGGGTACAACACTAATATTTTTGTAATCGCGAAGCATCTGCTTGAAAATTGTGATAGCGTTCTTTTTGTTCAGCTCGATGCCAATGTATCCCCGCTTTGCGCCCAGCAATTTCATTATGATGCGCAGACCTGCAATGATATCTTCAGGATGTTCGAGCATAAGACGATGATCTGAAGTGAGGTAGGGTTCGCACTCTACACCATTTAAAATTACAGTATCAATAGGACGGTTTTCAGGAGGAGAGAGTTTTACATGAGTAGGAAATCCAGCTCCACCCATTCCGCATATACCTGCTTCCTGAATACGCGTTTTCATTTCTTCACAGCTCAATGAAAAATACTGCTCATCATCTTGAAGTTCGGATATCCATTCGTATTTTCCGTCATTCTTGATCTCGAT
>MVCT01000098.1 GCA_002049945.1 Candidatus Cloacimonas sp. 4484_140 | reverse complement strand
CCTTGTCCGCCCACTGGTGTGCTATTTATTATTAAAAAAAATACTGGATTCCCGATCCAGTCTCCGTTTCACTACGCCCCGGCAGGGATCACGGGAATGACATGCCCTTTTTATTTGTAATCAAATTGCCACAAGTCAACAATTCTCTGCGGGCTTTGCGTGAATCTCTGCGCGGGTCTCTGCGTGCTCTGCGTGAGTCTGGAGCTCTATTACGTTAGTGTTGCCACCATCACAGCTTCAATTGTCCACAAACGGTTCTCTGCCTGATCAAAAACTCGTGAAAATTTACTCTCAAAAACCTCATCTTCAACTTCGCAGATATCGGGATATTTCTGTGCAGTTACTGTTTGCAAATTGTGGAATGATGGAAGACAATGGAGAAATATCACATCCTCTTTACCTGTTTTCTTAAGCATGCCCATTGTAATTTTATAAGGTTTCAATAAACTGATACGCTCGGGTATCTTATCCTCTTCACCCATAGAAGCCCAAATATCAGTATAAATCACATCGCAGTCCTTTAGACCTTCTTCAATGGAATCTGTAATAGTAAAACATGCTCCACTTTCTTTTGCACAAACTTCACATTCCTCTACAAGATCCTGGTCCGGGAAAAGAGACAAAGGAGAAACCACGCGGAAATCCATTCCGACCTTTGCAGCGCCTATCATAAGAGAGTTCGCCACATTATTTCGCCCATCGCCAACGTAAGCGAATTTCACGTTTTCAAATGTGCCGAGTTCTTCTTTCACAGTCATAAAATCTGCCAAGATCTGAGTAGGATGATAAAGATCGGTCAACCCGTTCCACACAGGAACACCGGAATATTCAGCTAGCAGCTCGACAGTTTCTTGCTTGAATCCGCGGAATTCGATAGCATCGAACATTCTTCCGAGTACGCGTGCAGTGTCCTCAACTGTTTCTTTTCCACCAAGTTGGATATCATTTTTCCCGAGATATTCTGTATGAGCTCCCTCGTTCACGGCAGCAGTGACAAATGCACAACGTGTTCGTGTCGAACTTTTCTCAAAGAGCAGTGCTATATTTTTGTCCTCGAGTTTCTTTTGCAATGTCCCGTGTGCTTTATGCTCTTTGAGCTCAATAGCTGCATCAATAATATAAAAGATTTCCCTTTTGGAAAAATCCTTCAATGTTAATAAACTTCTACCTTTCAAATTTACAGTCATGTATCCTCCGCTTTTCTAATTCTCCGGCACTATCCCTGCTCGAATAAGGTCATGCATATGCAACATCGCTATCGGTTTATGGTCTTCATCTACAACCGGTATCATTGTGATTGAATATGTTTCCATCACTTCGAGGGCTTCGATACCTGAGGTATCCGGTTTGATCGCCTTTGGATTTTTTGTCATCAGCAGGTGCACTTTTTCATGAAAAGGACTCTCAGAGTGTTGAAATATTCTTCGCAAGTCGCCGTCAGTAATAATTCCGGTAAGTAGTCCCTTTTCATTAATAATGCTCACACATCCCAATCCCTTTGAAGTCATCTCCAAAATCGCTTCCTTAAATGTAGCATTTTCTGAAATAATTGGATTTTCTTCTCCCTGATGCATAACATCGCTAACTGCAAGAAGTAGGCACTTGCCGATTGTTCCTCCAGGATGAAGGAGCGCAAAATCATCCTGGCAGAATTTCTTTTCCTGCAAAACAATGGTTGCAAGCGCATTTCCCATTGCCAGTGCAGTTGTTGTGCTTGCCATCGGAACTAGCCCGAGTGGTTCTAACTCCTTTGGAACACCAATATCTATGACCGCATCGCTCATTCTGCTAAGTGAGGAATTGGGATTACCGGTCAAACATATTACGGGAATGTTCTTTCCTTTAAAATAAGGAAGAATTTCTATCAGTTCAGAAGTCTGCCCACTATTCGAGATCATCATTACAACATCGTTGTCATCCACCATACCAAGGTCGCCATGAATGGCTTCTGCAGGATGAAGGAAGATCGAGGGTGTGCCGGTGCTGGCAAAAGTTGCAGATATTTTTCTGCCTATAATACCGGTCTTACCCATACCAGTGATTACGATTTTGCCTTTGCAGTTCAGGATAAGTTCCAGCGCTTTGTCGATGTTATCATCGAGCTTTTCGGCAATTGCTTCAACTGCATGCGCTTCCTTATTTAGAAGCTCTTTTATCTCATTTCTGTTTTTCACTTTTACCTCTTATTTGTTCACTGGTACAAAGGTCGCTGCGTTACGTCAAATTTTGCATACACTTTTCTCTTGACATACTCCAAATTGGTATTCCTTAATATCAAACAATAAATTATTGATCGGAGAATAACTGATGAATAAAATTATCTTACCCTTTACTGTGCTTTTCGTGCTGGCATTTTCGACCTGTATGGCAACAGAACTAAATCAGTATGGACACATCACAAATGATATGCAAAAAGAAGATGCCAAATATAGCATTGAGAATGGAATATTCACCATAAAATGTGACGGTCATGCGTTTGAAGGGAACTCGTTTTTCCGCACTGAATCAGGATATCTTACACTTATCACACTTGAGGATAATGTACCCTCGATACTTCGTCTGTACAATAAATATGGAAAACTTATTTTTAAAGAAACCTATAAAAAAATTATCAACTTCACGCTCTCTGAGAACGAAAAATTTATAGCATTTTTTGATGGAAAAGGCATTGTCGTGCTTAAAGATGATGCTTCAGAAATCAAACATTATCCAGGTTCAATAATTTTTGCAGTTGATGATCTTGGACAGCCGGCATATTACAATACTGAACAAAAAATGATAAACTACAAATCATTTTCGATACCTTTAAATGAATATCCTCATCACATTCTTTTCTGGAATCAGAAGCCGGTGATATCTACAAAAAGCTCAATAAATCTGTTAGTTGAAAGAAAGCTTAATCCTCTTTATACTTCGAAAGATACAATATTTGAAGTGAAAGCTATTAATTCAGAACTCTATTTTGTTGAAAGAAAATTGAGTAATAATTCTTTTACTTTTAACCTTTATCATTACACAGACAACGAATCAATATCAAAGATAGATGAGAAAATACTTGTTCTTTCCACGATCAAAAGCCACGAAACTATTGTTGCTCCGCTGGATTATGGCACTATCGGAAATCCTTTTCCCATCGGTAACAGCTATGCCGAAATTCAGCAATATGGCTACACTCCCTATTTACATCCTGGTGTAGATTTTCTCGGTGACGATTATCAGAATGTCTATGCAGTGAAGCCAGGTTACATAAAAGCGATTCTCACAACCGGTGGCTCTGCTTACTGGCGAATTGGCATTTCCAATGAAAACACTTCTTCAGAATCCGAAGGTTATCTCTATGCTCATCTCAATCAATATTCGATTCCCTATACTGTCGGGGATTCTGTACAGGCAGGTGATTTGCTGGGTACTCTTTATCCATGGGGATATTACGATTTCACTCATATTCATTTTGCACGCATTACCTGCTCCGGTTCAACATGGAACGGTAATTGGTGGACAACCGATAATCCTCTTGTTGATGTGATCAATATTACAGATACTACAGCTCCTATTTTTGAAAATGCTTATGGCTCTAATCTCTTTGCCTTCCGTACTGAAGGCGGGATATATCTCAATCCGACCAGTCTTATGGGTGAGATCGATATCATTGCAAAATGTCATGACATTGCAAATTCCACATGGAAGATCGATGTATGGGATCTCAGGTTCAAACTTCACCCTGCAAACGACCCCGATTCAACTATTTACGAGCGTTTCTCCTTTGCTTATGACATGCCTTTGGATACCTATATTTCCGGCACATTCGATGAGATGGTGCTTTATACATTGTACTCTCGCGACGGAACATGCTATTCGATCGGCGATTATACCGTTCGCGATTATTATCATATAATAACAAATTCCGATGGGGATTCCGTGATTACTATTTATGATGAATATGAAAATTTGGATACCAGCCAATTCCCTGATGGTCAATATATTCTCGAAGTTATAGCACGCGACTGCTCCATGAATGAAACCTCTGCTTTTATGACCATAACATTTGATAATGTCTCTGCTGATGAACCTGAAATCCATGAAAATCTCATTCAAACTGTGTATCCGAATCCATTCAATCCTGATATTCACGGAACTATTTGTATTTCATTATCTTGCACAGATCATGCAGCCAATATACAAATACACATTTATAATTCTAAGGGACAGCACGTCAAAACCCTTTTGCTTGAAAAACTTGTTGACAGATATGCTGAAATTTACTGGAATGGTTTTGATGATCAGAATATTCCACTTCCCAATGGAATCTACTTTTCGGCAGTTGTTCAGGAACAAGAAATTTCTAATTTAAGAAAAATCATTATCCTACGATAATGCAATCTGTAATTTTCTTAAATAGGGTGTTTTGGTTGTAAGGAAACAATCAAAAAAATTTTACTACTCTCCGAATTATCAGGAGGTAACATGAAAAAAGATAGTTTTTTACATGACCAGAGCTTTCAGCTTCTCTATCTTGCTTTGCTTACTTCACGCAAAGTGAAACCGCTCAGCCGCTGGGAAAAACCAATCTGCTCTAAAGAGAAGCACACACTTAAAAAGTTTGATCTTGTTGCAGAACCTGTTACCAGATATTGTGAAAATGGAGAAAAAATCGAAGAGTTTATTTTCAGTAAAAGCTCGAGACATCTCGAAACATATTCCCGCTATTTCGATCATAAGCCACTCATGATAACACCTGCACAACGAAAAGTTGAAGGATTTCTTTTTGGGTATCCTTCATGCTGTGTTGAAAATTTTATTCAAAATGGATACACGCACAATAAGTATATAGATAAAGAACAAAAGCTGCTCTTCCACTGGATTTGTCCGGATTGTAGGATATCTCCCTCCTTATTTCCTTTGTATGAATCAATATTTAATGAATGCCATGAGCTTTTCAGATCGGAATATTCTGCGAATGTACAATCCCCATTTGCAAAAGTTTTCAAAAAAGCACTTCCTTATGCTGCGGCGCTTACATTTTCACTTGGCACTCTTTCTCATCTTCATGCCGATTTACATTGGGTTCCTGTACCGGGCGATGAAGACAATGACTATCTCACCAACAGCGAAGAATTGATAACCGGCGTATTCCCGAGTGGAGAAACACATAATTCATGCTATGTGATCGAACATCCCGCTTATGGGTTCTATAACTGCCCAATCTGCGGAGAAGCACACAATATGGGATACGTGACGGTTCACAATCCGATGCATGAGCTTGAGATCGATATCCCTTATATGGCGCTTCATTTTATGGAACATGGTTCGTTTTCCTATATTATTGGTGATGATACTACCCGCGTTGATATTCCCTTGCTTA
>MVCT01000097.1 GCA_002049945.1 Candidatus Cloacimonas sp. 4484_140 | reverse complement strand
GGAAAGGCTTACTTTGAAGCTGAAGATTATGCGCGAGCGATTCGAGAATTTAACTTTGTTGCTAAATTTGAAGATGAGCTGCCCGGAGATCTTGTTGTAGAAGAAGCCAAGAAATTATTGGAACTGGCTCAACAGAGAAGCTATGATTTACTTGAGGAGAATATACGAGAGTCGCAGGCAAGAGACGAAGAAGAACGTAAACGAAATGAGGAAAAATTTCGGTTAAACCAGCTCCATCAGCAAGCTCTGGCATATTTTGAAAAAGAAGAGTACGAAAAGGCTATTGAACAGTGGAAAAAAATGCTGGAAATATCACCGGACAATCCAATTGCTAAAGAGCATATTGCCAAGGCTGAGGCAGATCTTGAAAGAAAATTGTTGTCGCTGATTAATCGAGCGGATGAATTGGCAAAAAAAGGAAATTATTACGCAGCCATTCGGATATTGGACGCAGCACGGCGGCTAAATCCCGATGTAAATAAAATTAGATTAATTGATCAAAAAGTTACCCAATATGATAAGCGACTGAATTTTGACGAATTATATCAACAGGGCTATCGCTATTATCGAATGAAAGATTATTTTAATGCACTGAAATCGTTTGAAAAAGCATTGGCTTATGAACCAAATAACGAACAGGTTCGAAAAGCATATTTTGATGCAAAAGCCAGAGCAAATGCTAAAAAAGAACCATTACTTGGAAGAGCTAAAGAGGAGTTTATGAAAGGGATTCGTTTGTATAGAGCTGGAAAATATGAACAAGCATTGAAAATCTGGGAAGAGTTACAAAAAACATTGCCATATAATAAATACATCTTAGATAGTATTGATATGGCACGAGAAAAAATTGATCAATTAAAAAGAAGCCCAAAGCAGCCATAATTAAAAAATTCTGAGGAAATTGAGGTGTTTAGGTCTGTTATAAAAGAAGAAATTCAAGTACCTGCACAAATTGAATATCTTGGTGAGTTACGCAACTTTGTTACTAAAGCAGGTCGTAAGCATGGCTTCTCAGATACTATAGTCAATGCCTTTAAATTAAGTATCGATGAGGCGGCGACCAATATTATTAAACATGCGTATCGCGACTGGGAAGGTACGATCAAGATGAGAATTGTCATTAAAAAGAATAGTATGACTGTCATCTTGATCGATCAAGGAAAATATTTTGATCCCTCCCGTATTAGTGATCCTGATTTAAATCGGTACGTCAATATTGGTAAAAAGGGCGGACTGGGCATTTTTATTATCAGAAAATTAATTGATGAAATTGATTATCGCCATACAGAAGAAGGAAACGAACTTCGACTGACAAAGTATCGTGTAACAGAGAAGAAAAAAAGGAAAGTTCTCGCCATACCATCGCTCTCCTTAAACTTAAAAACAAGATATTTTGCCATTACCGCGACGATTTTAACCGCTGCGGTGTTGATTGTTTATTTTTACTTTTTTTTCAAACATCCAAAAGTTGTGTTCAATGATTTTGTGAACGAAAAAAAACCTCTTTGTGAAACAATAGCAAAAGAGGTTTTAAAAGAAGGGGAAAAAGAACTTAACCTTGTCTATGTCGATTCCAAGGTGCTGGAATATATTAATGGAAAAGATGAAATATACCGTGTTATTGTTACTGATAACTCTGACTGGGTGGTAAATAGTACTGATACAAGTCTATTCTCGTCTTTCTTTACTGCTCCGGATCCCCATGATACACCCTGCCCTGGTGTTATAAAATATAAGGACCATGATGGTGAAACAATTTACAGTTTTATTAGTGATGTTCTCACCGATGAAGTTGCCAGAATAAAAGTGGGTACCGTTTATTTGGAGGTCAAGGAAGATTACGTAACAAGCAAAGTTTGGGCGCTTCGATTAAAGAACCTTCAGTTAGTCGCGCTGGTTCTGATTTTTGGTTATTTAGGAATAATTATTCTTGTTTACTTTATCTTAAATCCGTTCAGAAAGTTAGCAAACTGGATAAAAGAAATGGGAAGCGGCGAGGTTAAAGATGAAATAGACTTTGAGGCAAATGATGAAGTTGGAGAAATTGCAAAGGCTTTTAGCGATATTACCGATACCCTCCGAGATTCTCAGAAGAATTTAGCTGAGCAGGAAAGAATTCAAAAGGAAATGCAATTAGCTCAAGATATTCAACAAACATTGTTACCTGCAGAAGTTCCCAAATTGGAGGGTTATGAAATATCTTCTTTTTACGAAGCGGCAAAGGAGGTCGGTGGTGATTATTACGATTTTATCGAGGTTGATAAAGATACATTGGGAATAGTTATCGCTGATGTATCAGGGAAAGGCGTTCCTGGATCACTAATTATGACCATGATTCGGACTGCCTTGAGAACTGAAGCCCGGTCTATTAAATCAGCATCAGAAGTTCTGGCAAGAGTTAACGAGTTTGTCGTCAAAGACATGAAAAAGGGGATGTTTGTAACCTTATTTTATATCATTATTGATTCAAAACGGAGAAGAATAAACTATGCCAGTGCCGGTCACAACCCGATGATTCTTTATCGAAAATCCAATAACAAGACCTTTTATTTAAATCCTCGAGGCTTTCCAGTTGGTATTTCGCTGCCTGATTCAGAATTATTTAAAAAATCAATTGAATCGGATACCATTCAATTAGCAGAAGACGATATTCTAATTTTATATACAGATGGTATCACCGAGGCAATGAACAATCGACGCGAGATGTTTGGGGAAGAGCGTCTCCTCCAGGTTATACGAGAATATGGGCATTTGAGTACAGAAGATTTTGTCGAGAAATTGAAGGATGAGATTCATTCTTTTACGGAAGGATTTGAGCAGAATGATGATATCACTCTGGTTGCCATAAAGGAACGTAGCACTCCTGAAAAAATTGAGTTAAAAAGAGCACAAAAAGCACATAAAATGATTCTGCAGGGGAAAAATATCCGTGATGCTTGTGAAGAATGTGGGATCACGGCTTATGCTTATTATAATAAATATAAAAGGATTTTTGAGGAAGAAGGAGTTGACGCTTTTGAAATAGATGAAGCCATTGCCGTTGAAGCAAAGCATCTTAGTATTGAGGAAAAGACTAAAATATATGATATAATTAAGAAACATCCAGAATACGGCGCGAAAAGAATTAGCGAGGAACTGAATACAGAAAAATATGGATACACTCAAATTAATGAGAACAGGATTTACGACGAGCTTGTCCGTAGCCGTTTAAATACCCGTCAATTACGAGAAGCATTTATCACTCGTTCCGGTAGAAAGAAGCGGATGAAGCCCCCTGGAACGCCGATGTTAACTCTTGACGGAAGGATTATTCTCGATAGAAGTTATCAAGAAATGGAACCAGAGCCTGAACCGCCAAGAATTGAAGAAAAACCGGAAAAGTCCCCTGTCGTCCCGCAAAAAGAAGAGATTGAACCTTTGGCGGAACAAAGCGAAGAAGTTGTGCCTGAAGAACAGGATGATAATTTCTATCTTGAAAGTTTAATGTCCATGCCAATTGAGGAACTTTTAAAGAAGCGGCGGAGAGAAAAAAAGAAGAAAACAAAAGAAGAGCCAACAAAAGCAAAAGAATCTCAGCCGTTTGAAGAAATAAAATTAGCTGATACGGACAAGGATAAAGAGCGTGCTGATATAGATATTTTATTTGAAGAAATCAGTGGCCATAAAATTGAGGAAAAATCGGATTCAACTGCTATTGACGCTGATAGTGAAGAATTTTTGAACTTAATGGATACCAAGCAGGAATCGGAGCTAGAAGAAGAAATTAGTTTTCGAGATTTGTGGGAAGGTACTGAACAAAACATTAAGCCGGAAATTGAAGAGGAACTTGCAAAAGAAGAACCATCTCAACTAAAGGAAGAAGAAGAAATTGAAGCAGAAAGGGAAACAGAAGAAAAAGACACAGAAAAGTCTGATGGTGAGATAGATACAAAATCAACTATTGATATTGATGAAATTTTGAGCGATTCACAGGAAGGAGATAGTGATATTGATTTTGATATTTTGACAGAAGACGCAAGTTTTCAGGATGAGATTTTGAATCAGGACGAAATTTCAGCAGATGATCTTGAAGCATCTTTTGCAGAAACAAATGTTGAACCTTCCGATGATCAATATCAGGAAAATATCAATGACGCCATTACTGATTCGGATAAAGAATCAGAACAAAAATTAATTTCCAAGGAAAAGATAGATATTCTGGAAGAAGATAATGTAGAGACAGAGGTTGAATTTACATTTAATGATCTTTTAGATGAAATCGACAATGACATTGCTTTTATTGATGAGGAAAATTTTGACGATAATCAAGAGCTTGAAAAAGAGTATGACATAAGCGAAACAGATAAAAAAATGGATGACATAGACAAAGAGCTTGCTCTTCTTGAGAAACAGCCTGACAACGAGGGTCAGGAAGATGATCAGATGCAAGATAAACATTTATTATTTGGGTTAAAGCTCTATCGAGAAGGAAAATATAAACATGCGATATATCAATTTTTGTATGTCATTAAAAAATATCCGGCTTTTAAAGAAGTATATAGCATCTTGGGTAATGCATACTATCATTTAAATATGATTGAAAAAGCAGTTGAGACCTATCAAAGAGTAAAGGAGTTAGATCCGCAAGATACGGATTCTTATGAAAATACCGGTGTGATTTACGCCAATCAGGGTCGATTAGATGAGGCTATTCGGGAATGGAAAATGGTGATGAAAATTGATCCCAATCGAAAAGATATCTTAGAGCATATTGAGGAGGCGGAACAGCTCATTAAGAGTAACAGCAGTTAAATTTGTTACTCAAAAGAGCAGAGCTGATATTTTTTATTGTGACTAAATTTGTTTTTATGTTAATCCTTTGAACAAAAACCTTTGTTACAAAAATAAATGCAAATATGATTAATAAATAAATTTTGAAAAAATAACAAGAAATTAACGGATTATTTTTTTATTGACTTTTAATTAAATTTCTTTTATATTGATAAATAATTATATTTGATCATTATTCGCCAGGAGAGAGCAATGGAAGGTATCCAATTGTCCGTCAAGCAAGCTGGAGTTGATAATAGCATTTCAATTATAAAGGTCGGTGGATATATTGATACAACCACCTCTGCGGAGTTAGAACACTCTCTTGAGCAATTGTTGAATGCCAATCGTTACAAAATTATAATTGATTTGAAAAACGTAGATTATATTAGTAGTGCCGGTTGGGGAATTTTTATTAGCGAAATAAAAGGGATTCGAGAGAGGGGTGGTGATTTAAAATTAGTCGGAATGATTCCAGACGTTTATGAAGTGTTCGCATTATTGGAGTTTCACTATATTTTAAAAGCGTTCGAAACCATTGACGAGGC
>MVCT01000096.1 GCA_002049945.1 Candidatus Cloacimonas sp. 4484_140 | reverse complement strand
GTCAAGTCAAACGTATTCTCGTTCCCAAGCCCCTGCTTGGGAACGCAATAATAAGCCAAATCCTGTTTAGGTGATGCGTCAGTTGATGCTTGACTTGATACTAGTTTGGGTACGATATATGTTCCGGAATTGTCGCTTATTTGCGAGTAAAATATAGGAACATAGATGCCCTGTATTTGAGAAAGCAGATGAAGTCTTTCTTCTCTTGTTTTCGATTTGTTATTTCTCAGAAGTTCTGCAATTTCAATTATAACATCCTCACCATCACCAATAACAAAGCAATCAATAAAGGTTGAAAGAGGTTCAGGATTGTATGCTCCGGGTCCGCCCGCAATGATGATTGGGTCAGATTCAGCTCTTTCTGTAGAAAATAATGGGATCTGTGCAAGCTCGAGCATCAGAAGGATGTTTGTGCAGGAAAGTTCATATTGTAGAGTGAAGCCAACAACATCGAATTCATTCAGAGGAATTTTATCTTCAATAGAAAAGAGTGGAATGGACTTTTCCCTCATAAGTTTGATAAGGTCAACATCCGGTGCATAGACTCTGTCGGCGACAAGATGATCCTGAGAATTTATGATAGAATATAGGATCTTGAGACCAAGATGAGACATACCGACTTCATAAAGGTCGGGGAATGCAAGGGCAATATTAAAATACTTTTCTGAAACCTGTTTCTTCTTTGTATTTAGCTCGTTGTTTGTGTATCGCCCAGGTCTCGTAAGAAAGTATAGGTATTTTTCAATATTAACTGTATGCACATCATTCCTTAACTACGTGACTACTTATTTTTCACATAACTGGGGAATACATGCCAGGATACATCTTTTCCTTTCAGGATATATTTTTTATAAAAATCTTCTTTTTTATATGAATATATTTGAGTTTGCGTTTGTTCTAAATCACCGGAGCTGCTGAGTACATCAGCGCCATTTAGTTCTGCCGATACTTTGTTTTTGTCTTCAAAAAGGTTACGATGCAACACTCCCTTTTTCTGAAGATTCAAGCCAATAACAAACAACACCGCAATTATTATCACAAGTGCAGTGACCTTGAAAAATACTTTTGGTATCAAAACTTTTTTCGCATTTTCTTTTTTTGTTGTAGCCAATCGGGTATTCTGTTTTCTCTCTTTCGGTGCATATTGCTCCTTGTAGAGATTCATGGTTTTGTCAATATTAGCTCCGATGAAACGAGCATAGTTTAAAATGTGCATCCGTGCAAACCGAATGTCTATCAACTCATGCAGGGAATCATTCTCGATTGCATCTAAAAATTGAATCTTGATCATGGTTTGGGTATGCGCGTCATCCAGACTAATATTCTTGAATATCCTGTGTGCCTGCAGATATCCACCGAGAGATTCCCTTTTTGGTGCATCCGTATTATTCGAAAATTTAATTGCCATTAAAATCCTTTATTTCCAGATTAAAAACATCATCAACGAACCTGCCATATTGCAGGCAATATCTTTGTAACTAAAATGTTGTTTCTTAACTTTATCGTCAAAAATTTCTTTCATTATTCCATAAAAACCTGTAAGACTAAATGCCCAAATCCTGCTGGTTCCCGGTTCTATTTGCGCAGCATTTTTCAATGTTTCGTACTGCCAGCAATAGATAAAAGCCGACGAAAGAAAATGAGAGTATGAATCATGAGCGAAAAGCGGCTCGTTGAAAAGCTTCAAAGGTTCAGCATCCAATCGGAAGGAATAAGAACATATTGCAATAAGGACGAGCAAGATCATAAAAAATTTCATACAAAACAATATAATTATTTGAAATTTTCTGTCAAAATTTCATTCTTTTTTATCCAGATTGGATTGGTAAAGCAGAAAGAATTTTTATCTGAAGTTACTTCGAGACGGAAATAATCCTGTCTTTTATTCCCAATTGAGATAGTTTTGCAAAATGCAAAAACGTCTTTTGGCTCATACTGAAGTTCTGTATCTTCTGTTTGTTTGCCATAATAACCGGCACGAAGAACTATTGAGTTGATCATTCCGAATTCCTGAGATGATAAAATTTCGATAGCACAATTAAAACTATCCTTCTCTTCGATAGTTGATCCGATATCCTGCCCATTTAGTGTGAAAGAGCCAAATATTCCATCAGACATCACAATGCGGTTTTTACGGAATTCTGAAAAGAAGTTATCAGGAGTCAGCACCTTGCGATCTGTTTTGATATAGATTTTACATTGCCCGAACACCTGATCACGCGATGAGCTTAGCGACACAAAAGGAATATGTACTTCGCGTTTACAATTGAAATAACCGTGGGCATCATTACCGGCAATTGCGATGATCTTGTATCCTTTTAATAGAAGCTCAGTCCATTTCTTTTTTGCATGCGCGATATGCTTTTGATCTTTTTTGTTGATTATTTGAAGATATGTAATGCGATTTTCTTTTACATCCTGCTCATGCCATGTTCCGCGATTAAGCAAAAGAGTATTTACAGGATTATTATTTTTCTCAAAAGTGTGAGCTCCTATTTTCAATGAATACTCATTTGCAATTTTACATGCTTCTTCAATTGAATGTGTCGGCTTGTTCCGGAACCATTTTTCTGCGCTGTCTCCATAACCCGGAATGAAATTTTCATTATTGATGATCAAAAAGTGTACATTCTTTTTTTCAGAATTCCCGCATGAGAGTTCTTCCCCGTAAAACACGGGATATTTCTCTTTTTGCTGGAGAAGAGAAACCTCTTTTTTGAGTTTTTCCCATTTTGGAAAAGCTGGATCATTCTTCAGATAATTGTCTTCAGTATCATCGAGGTCGTAGGAATGGTCAGTAACAAAGAACCAGTCGATGTTCATCCTTCGAGCTAGTTCTACAGCACCTTTGATGTCACCGCCAAACTCAACTTGGTCATCTGTATAATAAGAGTGATAATGTGCTTCGCCGGCAAACCAATTCTCTTTTTTGCGTAAAGGAGAAGCGCTCAAATAAGTTAATAATCTTGTATGAAGTCCGGGCAGGTTATCATTCTGAAAAATAAACTGCTTCTTTTTGTTCGGCTTGTGTGCAGCAATGGAAATTTTTATCTCAACATTTTGCTCAATTCCCAAAGATTTATTCTGAATAGTGAATATTGTTGAAGTAAACTTCGTATCAAAAAGTTTTTCGATTGGTACTTTTTCTTTGTAGATGCATTTATTCTCTAACTGCGAAATGACATGAATATCCAAAAAATCAATTATGATCGGGTACTTATGCGCATCCTTAATTGTCAGCATAATTGGAATTGAGGATTCCCCGGAAACATCTATACGATAGGGAACATCTGCGATAATCTCAGGGAGTTTGCGGAAATAAAGCGGATAAAGCAAACCCCAATGATAATGAAGTTCCGGATAAAGAAGGATCGGCAAAAATTCAATCATACTAAAAATAAAAGAATTGCAGCTCTCGGGCACACAATTCTTTTATCTGAATAAATGTTCAAAAAGTTTAGGGCAACCAGCTCTTATCGATCACATCTTCGGTGCCTTCAACTGTCCAATAGTCTTTTGCGAAATTATAAACGATCTTTGCGCCGGCTTTTCCGAATTTGGGTGTTGTGATCGCAATGACTGTTGTATCGGTCAGTGCAAACTCGAAATACTGTTTGTCTTCGAGCACGTCAGTGAGATTGAGCATGGTTATATCAAATGCGTAATAGCCCTGCTCTTCATTAAACTGTTCGTTTGCTTGCAGAATGATGTCAAAGGTTGGAAAAACCTCAAGATTCATTCGATCTTTATTACGTTTTTCTCCTATTGTAGGAAAAACAAGGATCACGATTATACCTACTATCAGTATAACCATCAAAACTTCAATCAATGTCGCCTTTTTTGCAGGATTTTGCTGTGCCATCGCACCTCCAATTTGGTATTCAAATTTGAAAATCGACTTTAGCTTGTCAAAATATTTATGATTTTCGATCTTTTGAGCATAAAATATTTCATACATGAACAACACTATGAGTCCCGCTTGAATTTAAAACAAATTTTTAAAATAGCTGATGGTGGCGCATCATATATTTTTCCTATCCGCCAAAATCCAATGAAATCGGGTGAGGGATTTTGCAAGCGGGAATTTGTAAAAGGTTACAATTTTTTATTGATTTTAATTATAAATATTTTGACTGAATTACCTTAAATAAAGCTTATACAAACACCTGCATAGGCATTCATAAAAGATTTCAATTTATTTTCCTTGACAATTATTTATGTGTCCCCATCGAAGGGATAAAATTTATGTCCCTACTTAAGGGATAATGAAAAGGTAACGCTATGGATTTAATTTCAAAATTACAAGATATTGGATTAACTGGACGAGAAGCAGAAATTTATATAACCATGTTGCAAAAAAAAGAATTTAAAGCGCCTGAAATTGCAAAAATAACAACTATATCAAGAACTAAGATATATGAAGTATTACAAAATTTAATTAACAAGGGTGCGTGCAGTGAAAAGCAGGAAAATGGACAAAAAATATACAGTGCTATTGAGCCGGATATTGCAATAAATAATATATTATCTGTTCAACAGCAAGAAGTAATTAGAAGAGAAAAGATTGGCGTAGCATTAGAAAAAGAGCTTACATCTATTTGCAAAAAGAACTCAAGTAAAAATGATCCATTAGTATACGTAGAAGTACTTACAGATAGAGAACAGATTAGAAGGAAATGTTCTGATTTTCAAAAAAATGCAAAGAAGGAAATACTAGCCTTCACGAAAGCACCTTATACAACAACGTTTAAAAAGTACGTTAACGAAGAAGTTAATGCTTTAAAACGAAAAATTGAAATAAGAAGCATCTATGAATATAGAGATATTGTAAAGGACGAGTTCTTAAAAGGAATTTCTTTCTGGGTATCTGCTGGTGAAAAGGCAAAGGTAATAAAAGAATTGCCAATAAAAATGGTTATTTTTGATGAAAAAATTACCGTTTTAGCTATGAATGATCCTATTTCATTAAAACCCAGCATAACCACTATGATTATAAAACATCCATCATTTGCAAAGACACTTAAGTATGTATTTGAAAACATCTGGAAAGAAGCAATGACTTTGGAAGAATATAAGATTAAAGAGAAAATACAGTAAAATTGATGAAATATACTACCTCGGGAGATGAAAATGAAAAAGATAGATTATAATTTGAAAGCCCTGATATTTTGTATTACGGTTTGTTGTATTTTCATTTCAACTAACCTTGCTGCAGAATGGACACTAATTGATTCCACTTCTTTTATTAGACTTATTCCCGCGGACGAAACTTGCTATGTTTCAGTTCAATCCGGAACAGATTATCTATACGTAAGTCCTCCTTCATATAATATTACTCCTGATGCTGAGGCAGCGGTAA
>MVCT01000095.1 GCA_002049945.1 Candidatus Cloacimonas sp. 4484_140 | reverse complement strand
AGCGACCTGTTCATAGAGCCGAACGCAGAAATCATATTGCTCAATTCACCGCTGTATTCATCTTCAATATTTTCAATACTAAGAGGATTTTTCTCAATCATCTGCATTTTCTCACTTATCTGTTTTACGGGTTGCATTATTCTTTTGATGAACCAGTTGCTAAAAAAGCTGACAATAACCAAACTGGATGCAGCCAGTATTAAGAAAAAGAAGACCATACTTTTACGATAAAATTTATTTAATTCACGATCATATATAAATATTGTAAGTGCTGCGGGTTCGTTAAATAGATCATAGCTGATGAGCAAACCAACAGCAGTTTCCGCATTTAAGCGTATAACAGATTCGCGTTTTTTAGTTTTTAATACAGCGGGAAGTTTTTTATCGAGATCGGGAATGAGCTTCTTAAGGATCTCCTGTTCTGAATTGAGTGGTACTGAGAAAGGTAAAAGAAATATTTGAGGATTCCGGGCTACTCCAATTTCAGAAGGAGTAATCTGGCTTACATTGAGAAAAAGCCCTGAAAATATTTTCTCCTGATCGTTTTCAGAATAAAGCGGAGCGTAAGAGAAGTAGAATATCTTATTTGAAAAGCTTGCAGAAAAATTTTGAGTTGTATTCTGCTTTGCCGATGAGAGCATTTCCGGTAGAAAAGATTCAACAAGCTCCCACTGTTCACCATATAATATTGCGCCTTTAACATCAAAGAGAGCCATGTAGCTCGCAAGAGAATGGTCGTTATAAGAATTAAGTATTGAATGAATAGTTGAAACATCTTGATTTTCTACGGAAGTAATAAGAGCCGGGTTATTTGCGATTCCAACGGTAAAATTATTTAGTTTGGTTGTATGGTCGTGCTGAATTGTTTTTAGATTGGTAAGCAAACGGGAAATTTTCTCATATTCAAATTCTGAAATGCCGAACTTGTTAAGCTGCCACATGCTAAATAGAAGCAGGAATATAAGAGAAAAAGTGAATATGAGATAGAGAACTAGAATTTCCTTCTGGAGTCCTCGTTTTTTCTTTTTCATAATTTATGTTTTTAGTGAGTTCGTTAATAGCTCACGGATTTTCACGGATGAACACGGATCAAGAATTAAAAAGTGAATACTGACCCTCGACTTTAGTCGGAGGTTAATTAATTACAGTCCGAGAATAGAACTTACGGTTTTATGAAACTCTTCTGGTTCAACAGGTTTATCGATATAAGCTTCGGGCTCGGAGCCAAGGGTTATGCCCATGTCTTTTGCATCATATCGAAGTCCGGTAGTGGCTGCCATGCCGGTAAGCATGATAACGGGAATAGTGTCTGTTGCTTCCTTCTTTTTTAACTCTTTAAAAACCTGAAAACCATTCATGACAGGCATCTGCACATCCAAAATGATTAGGTCTGGCTTGACTGCTTCGGCTTTCTGCAATCCTTCAAGGCCGTTAATTGCAGTCTCTATTTCAAAATCTCCAAGTTCAGAAAGCATTGCTTCTGAAAAAGCAATTGCATCCGGCTCGTCATCAATAATAAGTATCTTTTTATTTTCTGCCATTGTTTACCTCCGTCGTTATTTATTTTTTCCTTTTCTTTGGCAACGTTATAGTAAATTTTGTACCCTTCCCCTTTTCAGAGTCAACAGAAATATTTCCCCCATGCTCTTTTATGATCTTATAGGACACTGCAAGTCCGAGTCCTGTACCTTTCGAGCCCTTTGTGCTGAAAAAAACCTGGAATAGTTTTGCCTGCGTTTCCGGCGAAATACCAACCCCGGAATCGGCAACGTGAATTCGGAATATTTTGCCCCTTGTATTTTGTACGGAGACATCGACATTGCCTTTATCCACTTCTTCACATGCATCGATGGCATTGGAAATCAGATTCAGAACACAACGCTTCACTCCTTTGGCATCGATCTCAACTTCATTGAGAGATTCTTCCGGCAAAAATTGCATTGAAACATTTTTCTCTTTACCCTTTTGCTCCATAAGTTCGCAGACACTTTTAACAAGTTCGTTCACATTTACAGTTTCATATTCGGGTTCTCGCTCTTTTGAATATGATAGCATGTCAAGCACGAGTTCCTTCATGAATTCATTATTCTTTTTTATGATACCCCAGCCCTTACTAACATTTGATAAATTTTCCTTCTTTAGTCCAAGATCAAGAATATAAGACCCGCCCTGGACTCCATTAAGTATGTTTTTTATGCAATGTGCAAGCCCTGAGACTGTCTGCCCGATCGCTGCAAGACGCTCGCTTTTAACTATACGCTCATGTAGCTTGGCATTCTCGATCGCAATTGCTGCCTGAGACGAGATCGCTTCAAGAAAAATTATATCTGCATCATCAAAGTCTTCGTCATTCATCTTATTGATAACTTCGATCGCACCAAGGCATTTATCGGCTGTACACATAGGAACGCAGAGTATTGATTTTGTAATAAATCCACTTTTTTTATCAGCATCTTTGTAGAAACGCTTGTCTTTTGAAACATCATTAACGAGGACTGGTTTTTCCTTTTTAATAACCCATCCGACAATACCTTCACCCTCTTTCATCCGAATAGTTTTAATGATCTTCGCTTTTTCGCCCTCAGTCACATGGAACAGGAGCTCATTCGTGTCTTCGTCAATAAGCACAAGCGAAGATGCTTCCACTTGCATTGCTTTTGTGGTGACGTCCATGACGGATTCCAACACTTTATCAAGATTAAGATGCGAATTAATTGTTCGTATGATCTTGAGAAGTGCGTCTGCTTGAGCTGTGTCTATTTTTTCGAGCATATTTTTTATCAAATTTTTAATAATTGGAGTTAGCGTGTAATATTTTTATTACGTCAAGTTTTTTGCTATGGACGCCATCAATCTCGTTGCCAATTTGGACTTGGGAAACAATAATTATTCGACTCCCTAGGAATGCAATAACGGTGAGTCGAGAAAGACATTTAGAGCAGGAATCCTCGTGCCTTAGGATTCCTAACCATTTTTACTCGTTCCCAAAGAAGCCATCAATCTCGTTCCTAAAGCCCTGTTTGTGAACGCACAGATTTAATGCTTTTACCTATTTCTGAAATGCAACTTCTATTGATCTTTTGGTTCGCAAGTTCAACTTACGAATCAGTAAAGGGTATGCATAATTTCTTTTCAAAAAAAATTTGACATAAAAAAACAATTAAAGTAGAAAATGTGTATGGAACTAACGATGAATAAAAAGCAAAGGAAAGGAATATCTAATTCTTACATTTATATGTTTAAAAATAAATTCACCCTATAATTCCCTCTCTATATTCATTCCCGAATAGAGAGGTTTTCTTTTTTATCATGGAATCGTATAGTATAGTGAGAATATTGAACGATGAGTTGAAGCTGAGGGAATTGTTCTTATCAATCTTTGAAATTAAAAAAGGAAAAATTAATGAATATTAAAAATAAAATGGTTACTTTAATTATTACAATATTCATAATATTTATATGTAACAACATCTGTGCTCAGAAAAAGTTAGAGGTCGGATTCAAAGGCGGATTGAACATATCTTCATATATTGGCAAGGGAAGCCATACAAGTTATTGGGCAGTTGGTTCTGATGATAATGGAATAAAACCAGGCATAATTTTGGGTTTATATGCAATCCACGATTTGAAAGATAAGTATTCTCTTCAGGTCGAATTGTTATATATCCAAAAAGGAGCTTATGATACATTTCATAGTGTTGCTAATGGTAGTGGTGAATATTATGAAATGAGCAAAACGTGGAAAGGAAATCAAGTAATAACATATATTGAGTTGCCGGTATTTTTAAAAGTGAAAGATGCCCTCAAGTTACCTTTTGAGTCATATCTTTATTTCGGAGCATCTTTTGCTTCTTTATATAAAGCAGAGGCAAAGTATGATTTTGAATTTATCGCACGAGATGAATCTGGAAATATTACCGACCAATATTCAGAACATAATATAAGATATGATATTTATCATACGATAAAACCAATGGACATAGAACTTTTAGCAGGAATTACTATCCCATTCAATCTATTTGGAAATTCATTTAGTTCCGATTTAAGATATTCTGTCAGCATATTACCAATAAACCAAATAGGGAGTAATCAGATTAGAAATCATTCTATTTCGGTGACGTTTAGTTTACCTTTTAACTAAATAAGGATAATCATGAAATATATCTTAAGACTCTTGGTATTTGTTGTGATACTTTTTATTACAGCTTGTATGGTAAATTCTCCCACGCCCTCAATATATGCAGTTAGCCCTTCAGATAGTAGTATATTTGATCTTGATACCTTAACGGTTGTCGATTTTTATTTACCTGACTTCGATCAAGAAATACAGTTTCAAATCTCAGATGATTCATTATTTATGGCAATCATATATGACAATGTTTTCCAGAATCAAAATTATCATTATCTCCCAGCTAGTTTTTTTAGAGAAAATACAAAATATTTTTGGCGAATACGAGGTAAAAATTCCGACTCTGGTTACTTAAATCCATCTTTTGTTAATCATAGATGGAGCGAATGGTCAGAATGTTGGTGTTTTTTTATCATATAGATTTATGCGAACATTTTTACACCCCCAAGGGGATACAATAATGAAGGCATTTAGGTTTTCTATTCTTTTAACGATTTTCCTCATAATTCACTCATGGGTTATTGCAGATAATTATTCTGAAAATGCAACGATAAAAAGCCAAGATGCTGAAATAATACATCATGGAATGTATGCTGGAACATCTTTAGATTTAGGACTCGGACTGACAAGAACAATAACCTACCCCCTTGGGTATGTAAAAAAGCAGGTGAGCAAGAATACGAGTATATATCTTAAAGGCACTTACACCGAGAATATAAAGATCGGATATCTCGTTTTTGAAAAAATCTTTCATAAAGAGCGAGGTCTTTTCTTTTGGGGATATTACTTTGGCGGTGGATATGTGAAGTGGGAATATCGAACATTTTCTTTCACCGGTAAGGGTGAAAATGAAAAATTAGAGTCATGGATGCCATTTATTGGACTGAAGTTCGGTCTAAGATTCAAGGTGTTTCACACTACGTACTTAAACATTTCTACAGAGATACTTAGTCTCAAATATCCATGGAGTTTTTTAACGATTTCAATTCAATGATTTAGAAAAAGATTGAAGTATAAGTTTTCAAACATCAATGATTTAGAAAAAGATTGAAGTATAAGTTTTCAAACAAATATTAATTTGACGAAAAAACCCAAGCATAAAAACTCCGTTACACAGAAAAACAGGAAGTAAAAAAAGCAATGCATTCCCAAATCTATGATGTTATCGTTGTCGGCGCCGGTCATGCAGGATGTGAAGCCGCACTCGCTGCCGCAAAGATGGGTGCTGATACACTCATGTTCGTCATAAAACTCGAGACGATCGGCAGGATGTCATGTAATCCCGCAGTGGGAGGTCTGGCAAAGGGACATCTTACACGCGAAGTTGATGCTCTTGGCGGCGCAATCGGGCAGGTCATAGATAGAAC
>MVCT01000007.1 GCA_002049945.1 Candidatus Cloacimonas sp. 4484_140 | reverse complement strand
TTACGATTTCGCCTTTTTTATTATTTATAGTTTTATGTGCTAATTATGAGCAACACCCACTTCGTCAAAGATGATGTCGATAAATGTTTTAGAATCATCCGGCATCATGTAATATAGAGGAAATCCGAGTAAGTAAACAGGTTTCTCTACTGCTTCGTGAGTGTACTTTGTACCCATGACAGCATCGGCAAATTGCTGATGAATCGCCATGGTATCTGTTACACAGGTGAAAATGGGTTCTGCATTTTCAACATTGAGGAATGTCACGTTACCGATCTTGCCAAGAGGTGTGTTTATCCAATATTCAGGGAACCAGTTTAGACCAATTTTATAAATTTGCAAATTCAAGTTAAATGGATCTAGACATGCAAAATCACCCTGTCCATCCGCAGCAACGAACATCGAGTTTTCGATATTTGGAGTACCCCAGATCCAGTCGTTTGTATCCAATTCCTGAGTTAAGGCAGATAGTGTATCTGCAAGACCACCATACACCTGTAGAAAGTTTCTGGTGTTAGTAGTTACTGGATCACAAATATTTAATGCACCTGTATATAATAGGGAACCATCTGAAATCATATAGTACCTTAGCAGATCATAATGCTGGATCATATGAACTTTATTAATTAAAAGATAGTCACTTTTTTTGGGATTATTTGCATACCATATGATCATTTTATACTTTTGTATATCAGAAGGTGCAAAATATGGAGCTAGATCGTCTGCTCTCATTTCTCTATTTAACTGTTCAATGTTTTGAAGGTCGGTAATTGATAACGAATCAACTTGTTCAATACAATGCTGTGTAATTTCCTTATAAAATTCCTTAACTGAATTTTCGTCTGCAACCTTCTTTTTCATCAGCTAAAATTGGTTCATACAAATAGAAGGTGAGCTCTGCAGGCGTTGGGTCAACAGCTCCCTGGAAGTCAACAGCACGTACTTTGAAGGTATGCTCGCCGGCTGACAAGCCAAATAGTTTGCAATTTTGCTCTTCATAGATTGGCAAACGCATCCAGTTCTCTCCAGTATCATCATCTGTGTAAACAGTACCTACGGGCGGTAATCCATGAGTACCTCCATTTAGTTGAATATCCATATATTCAACATCACAAAAATACTGGATATACTGTTCAAGGCTATCATCATAGAAAAACGTGTGATTTGCTGCAACTCTTCCTTTTTCTACATCGTATTCAAATTGACCTAAATATTCCCACTTCATGTAGATTTCCACATTATCAGACCAAATTGCTGTCAAAGTAGTGTCCTTCGCCATATAGAATTGATTGGCATAATGATCTTCACTTCCGATAACACGTTTGGGAACATCTTCATTTTCACACATATAATTCAACCAGGTATAATCACTGATTACAAAAATGTGCGGCAGTATGTTCAGCGAGCTATTCTTTAAGAAATCAGGAAGATAATCTGCCCACTGTGCCATAAATGGTGCAGTATCGGGATGGAAGTATCCTCGAACAAAGAAAACCATACCCGCATATTCAGGATCAACGATACCTGCTTTGTCCACTGTTTTTACTTGGATTTCAGTTACCTCATAGGTTCCGTCAGCGAATTTTTCATTTATTTTCAGGATTGGTTTTCCATAGGGATTACCATCATGATATTCTGACATGAGAAGTACTTCGTCTTTTTTTGGATAACCCTCTGTGGAGTACCATTCCGTACTGTCAAGCACTGCGCCCAGTGGAGCAACTTTTAAAGTATCAGTTCCTGTAGTTCGGTAGTATTTAAAGCGATACGTAAAATACGCCGCTTCAGAACCGTGACCGAATGGATCTTTATCATCAAGAACCTTGAATTTGAAAAGTATTGCAGAACCAACTCTTAATGAATCAATACTACCTTGCGAGGTTTGGACACTTGTTCCCGGAACATCGGACCAGCTACAGAAATAACGTGCAGCTATTTCTGATTCTTCGTCGTAGTTATCCTTACATTTCACTTCGAATTTTCCGAAATTTTTCTTATAATCGGAAGTATCTGTTGCAGTGAAATACACCGGGGTTTTAGAAAATCGTTCCTTCAATGGAGTCCAGATACCATATTCACCATTGGGTTGAAGATGCAGAACCCATCCTTCTTCGCTTACGCGAACGCCATAGGTTTGATCATATTGCCAGGCTTCACTTAGACTGTCCCAGGTTCCTATTCTGTATGCATAGGATCTTACGACACCGTCAACATCCCAAGCTCTCCAAAATATTTCTTGATAAAAAAGCGAATCGTAAATATCAGGATTTATGAGATTCCCGATTTCCTCAAACATTGTAGAGTCTGACCAAGTAGTATCAGTTTTTGCAATTCCGCTATAATCTGAAATTTCAATATACGGAGGAACATTAAGATTTAATGAACCTTTCCTACCGCAGCTTAGGACCGTTAATACTGCAACTAACAATAAAATTATCAAAATTAAAAGAGACCTATTCTTTAACATTTATAAACCTCCAATCTTTGAGCAAAGTTTTTTTGGTAATATTAATAAGTCAATAAAAAAATTTGTTTTTGGAATATTTTTCACATTCACACTTTTCCGCTTCACCTCTGGCTCGCTTCAACTACATTCTTCAGCAGTGAAGCTGTAGTGATCGTACCTATACCTCCAGGCACAGGAGTGACCGCTTGAACCGTTGAAAACACGTCCTGATAAAACACATCACCAACGAAAATATTCGTTTTTGCATCAGTATTATAGATCTCATTAATACCGATATCAATAACGACTGATTTACTCGAAATATATGTATGATCAACAAATTTTGGTTTTCCAATTGCGACAATAAGAATATCAGCTTCTTTTGAAATTTTCTGAATATTTTTTGATCGTGAGTGACACAAAGTCACTGTGGCATTTGCGCCTGTTTTCTTCTGAACAAGAAGATTAAACAGGGGGAGTCCCACAATTGTACTTCTCCCAATGATAACGACCCGTGCTCCCTTAGTAGGAATTTTATAATAATGGAGCAACTCCATAACAGCAGATGGGGTACATGGCACAAAGCATTTCTGCCCTAAGATCAGTTTGCCGGCATTCATTGGATGAAGACCATCGATATCCTTGCTGGGATCGATATGAAGGACAACCTCGTTTTGGTCATATTGATCCGGCAGAGGTAGTTGCAGCATGATGCCATGAATCTTAGGATTCTTATTCGCTTTCCAGATACCGTCAATGAGTTCTTCCTGAGGTGCAAGGTCTTCGTAGGTTGCCACATCAACGAACACTCCAATTTTCTTAGCTCGTTTCTGAATACTCTGAACATAATATTCTGATGCAGGATCGCTTCCTACCTTGAAGATACAGAGTCGTGGAATTATTCCTTTATCATATAGGATAGCTACTTTTTCCTTAAGTTCCTGATAAATCTCTTTTGCGACCGGCTTTCCGTTTAATATTTTTTCCATTAATTTTCACTATTCAGGTATATAGCTTCTCCTGATTCGCTGAATATTCAGAGCTGAATCCTTCTCGTCAACCGAAATTAACACTCCATTTAGTATTAAATTTTCCTTCGCCGGGTTGAATCGGTTTGGAATTTGAGTGAGAAATCTTTCAATCCCGTCTTTTGTTCGAAGTCCTATTATAGAATCATGAGGTCCTGTCATACCGGCATCTGTGATATATGCAGTGCCTTGTGGAAGTATCCTCTCATCGGCAGTTTGCACATGAGTGTGAGATCCTATCAATGCTGAAATTCTACCATCAAGATACCACGCCATTGCCTGCTTTTCGGCAGTAGCTTCTGCATGAAAGTCAACCAAAACGATTGGTCGTTCAGACATAAGCTTTTCCAGGTAAGCATCCATTATTCGGAAGGGACAGTCAACAGTCACAGTAAAAACCCTTCCCATCAAGCATAGCACTACAACTTTTTTTCCGTGAATTTCGATTTCATAAATATCGTTACCTGGCACTTCAGGCGGATAATTTATGGGCTTCAATATGCGTTCTTCCTTTGCGAGATGTGCAACTATTTCCTTCTTATCCCATAAATGATTTCCGGAAGTGAGCACATCGACACCAAGCTCGAACATATCGTTTGCTGTGTCAGGAGTCATTCCAAGTCCGCCCGCAAGATTTTCACCATTTGCAATAACCAGATCAAGTGCAAACTCTTCTTTTAAACCAGGAAGCAGTGCCTTGACCGTTCTCCTGCCGGGTTTGCCAAAAATATCGCCAATATAAAGTATTCGAATCATTATTTTGCCAGCACTGTTTTGCGCACCTCTCGAATAACGGTTACTTTTATCTGTCCGGGATACTGCATTTCATTCTCGATCTTTTTCGCCACGTCTGATGCAAGTAATTCTGACTGTGCATCATCAATAGTATTATGCTCCACCATGATACGGATTTCCCTGCCTGCCTGGATCGCGTAACACTTATGGACACCTTCAAAGGAATATGCGATTTCTTCCAATTTTTCTAGTCGCTTTAGATATGATTCGAGGGTTTCTCTTCTTGCACCAGGACGTGCACCTGAGATTGCATCTGCAACTTGGACGAGTATTGCATAAACCGATTCAGGTTCTACTTCTTCGTGATGTGCCTCAATCGCATTCACAATGATAGGTGACATTCCATTTCTTCTCGCAATGTCAGCTCCGATAGCAGCATGAGAGCCATCGATTTCATGGTCAACTGCTTTTCCAATATCATGCAGAAGTCCAATCTTTCTTGCAAACGGCTGATCCAATCCTAATTCGGCTGCAAGCATACCGCATATCCATGCGCTTTCGATGCTGTGTTTGAGTATATTCTGTCCATAACTTGTTCGGTATCGCAAACGTCCAATAATATTCCGTAAATTTTCTGGAAGATCATGAATCGAAAGGTCAAGGAGTGTTTTCTTACCAGTCTCCTCAATAATCTTATTCACTTCTTTTTCTGTTTTTGCGAGCACATCTTCGATTCTTCCAGGATGAATTCTTCCATCTGAAATAAGCTTTTCAAGAGAGCGTTTTGCAATCTCTCTTCTAACCGGATCAAAGCTGGAGATAATGACAGCTTCCGGAGTGTCATCAACAATGATCTCTACTCCTGAACTGTTTTCAAAAGTGCGAATATTACGTCCTTCTCGCCCGATAATCCTCCCCTTCATTTCTTCAGATGGCAGATCAACTACAGAAACTGTTGACTCTGTCACATAATCAACAGCGGTTCTTTGTACTGCATTTGCTACGATTTTTATTGATTCTTCATTAGCTTCAGATGTAGCTTTATCAATGATTGATTTTCTGAGCTTGGCTGCATCGATACGAGCTTCATTTTCATATTTCTTAAGAAGCATTTCAATTGCCTGATCCTTATTAAGGTTAGCAATCTCCATTAGTTTTCTTGTTTCTTTTTCGAGTATATCTTTCAATTTGGCTTCATCATCATCCAGTTTTACCTGTTTATTTTGAAGATGTCGCTCGCGGTCGGAAATGGATTGTTCTCTTCTGTCTAACTTGCTAAGCCGCTCATCGATATTGCTTATTCTCTGATTGTAATTACCCTCGATTTTTCGAAGCTCTTTCTTCCTTTCCTCTATCTCCTTTTCTAAATTAGCTTTTCTCTTATACCAATTCTCTTTTGCTTCAATTTCAGCTTCTTTTTTGATTACTTTTGCTTCAAGTTTCGCCTCTTCTTTAATCTTTTTTGATTCGGCATGAGCTTGTTTGATCTTTTTGCTTGTGAGCAATCTGAATGATAACCAGCCGACGAACACCCCTACCACTACGCCAACTATTGGTAACAGTATATCGATCATCTTTCTTCCTTTCCATAATGAGACCTGCCCTTGCCGTGTAACAACTAGTTTGAACTATTTTTTCAAAAAGATGGGGATTCTATATGTACTTTACGAGTCCTACTGCGATGTAGGCATTCACGCCATACACAATTGAACACCCTATAGTTCCGGTTTAGCACAAAACAAGATTGCCATCACGAACAGGGCAGGCCTACTGGAAAGAACAATAACTTATATCAACAAGTATAGAAAAAAATCACTCTTCGTCCAATGAATTCAATAATTTTGAAATTCTTTGTACAAAATTTTCTAATTTCTCTTGTTCCTTCTGTTTTCTGAACATTTCTTCGACTATATTAAGACCACACAAAATTGCAAGGTCATATCTCTTTTGGGGATTATATTCCTCCGAGAGCTCAACAAGCTTATTATCTAAAAAATGAGCATATTTTCGGATCTCGTCAGGATCTACATCACCTGCGATTGAATAGGTATCACCTAAAATGTCGATTGAAATATTATTCATATATTTTAAATTTAATCATTGCTTCCAGCAGATTGTGTGTCCGATTCTCCAATAATATTATCAATTTCCTGGAGCATCGAACCCACTCTCGAATCAATTTCGTTCGCCTGTTCTGTAAATTTTCTTATTCGCTCTTCTTTTTGAGCTAATGTATTCTGCAAATCTTTGTTCTGCTCTTTGTAGCGCTCTACAGCTTTCTGGAGCTCGCTTATAGTTTCTTGCGAATTCTCAGTGTTATAGAACAGATCTTTATATTTATTATTTAGATTTTCATTTTCTTTCAGAACCTGAATATATTTATCTTGTAAAATTTTATATCTCGAAATTAGATTTCTAATTTTCTCTTCTATCAAATCAAGCACATGCGTATCCATCACTCCTGCCTCAATTCTATTTGATGTTCACGTAATAATTTGTTTACAATATTGTCAAATAATTTATCCACATATTTATCAGTTAGGGTTGAAGTCTCAGACTGAAAAGTAATATTGAACGCCAGACTTCTGCATCCCTGCTTTATCTGTTTGCCTGTATATACATCAAACAATTGAACATCTTTTATAATGTTTGGTCCGACAGATTTTATTAATTTCTCGATCGTTCCAACTTCGATATCAGAAGGAGCAATAACTGCAATATCTCTAAGCACCGGAGGATATTTTACGATCTCCTTGAAACGAATGTCTTTTTCATTATATAATGGGATAATTCTTGAAAGATCAATATCAAAAAGTAAGACAGGTGCCTTAATTTCAAAAGATTTCAAAACATCATCCTTTATAATACCACAGGATCCAATTTTCTTTTCATCAAGAAAGATATCTGCCTTTGAATTCTTTTCATAATATGGTTGATTTGATACTTTGTAAGTGATATTTTTTGTGCAGTGTATTTTTGATAAAATTGATTCTACTACGCCTTTTACATCATAAAAGGATGTAGCTCTTTGCTCCTCTTTCCAATAGAATGGGTAGAACTCGCCAACGATAACACCGGTTAAATAAGTTGGTTCGGCAAAAGTATCTTCTCTCTCTTTGAGATAAATTCGGTTGAGTTCAAATAGCTTAAAATTCTCAAATTTATAAGAGAGATTCAGAGCTGTATTTTTAAGAAGATCGGGAATTAGCGTCGATCTCATTGTTGAGAATTGTTCCCCTATTGGATTGGCAAGTTCTACTACTTTACGCCTGAAATCATCATCAGATATATTCAGTGCATCAAGATCATCAGGACTTGCAAAGCTCATATTGTTCACTTCGAAAAAACCAAGTGAGATAAGATGGTTTTTCGCGAGCCGTGCAACTGTTCTTTTCTGTTTGTTGTCTATCCTGTTGATCCAAAAATAGGATTCTACATTATTATATCCATAGCATCGGGCGAGTTCTTCAATAATATCTATCTCACGCTCTATGTCGGGACGGAAGGTTGGGATCGTTACTTCAAAGGTATCTTCTGATGTCTTTTTTGTAGCGAATTCAAATTTATTAAGATAATTTTCAACTTCATCGGCTGACATTTTGGCATTAAGGATACTATTTGCGCGTGATACACGAAGTGGTAAAACCTTTGGCTCGATCTTATGAGGATAGCAATCAACAACTCCGCTTGATATTTCTCCCCCACCTGTAAGCTGCATAAGCTGGGCAGCCCTATCAATGACTTCGATCAAACTGTTGGGATCCATACCTCTTTCAAAACGATAAGATGAATCTGTCTGCAATCCGTATTCAAGTGCGGATGCACGAATATTTCTCGGATCAAAATATGCACACTCGATAATAACATCTTTCGTGTTATCGTTTATTGAACTATCAAGTCCGCCCATAATACCTGCAAGTGCAAGTGGATGCTCTGCATCAGTAATGAGCAGGTTATCAGAATGAAGTTTGAGTTCAGTATCATCGAGAAGCATCATTTTTTCTTTATCTTTTGCTGTTCGGACAGCGATTGTCTTATCTTTGATCTTTGTATAATCAAATGCATGCAGTGGTTGTCCATATTCGAGAAGTACGTAATTTGTGACATCTACGATATTATTGATCGGACGAAGACCTGATGCGATCAATTTTCTTTGCATCCATGAAGGAGAGGGCTTAACCGTAATTCCATGTACCATTCGTGCACAATAACGAGGACATTTCTCTGAATCTTCTATAATAACTGAAATCTCATCCTTAGTTTTTACTTCGGATTCTTCAAAGGTAATTTCGGGATGCTCGTATTCAGTATTGAGCATTACCGCTACTTCACGTGCCACACCGATCATGCCAAGAAGGTCGGGTCTGTTTGGCGTTACATCAACTTCTATGATATTATCATTTATTCCCATTGCATCCGCAAAAGGAGTGCCTGGCTCAATATCCTGCTTTATGATCATGATGCCGGAATGTTCATCGGAAACGCCCAATTCATTCTCCGAACATATCATGCCAAAGGATTCTACTCCGCGAAGTTTTGCCTTTTTTATTTCGAAGTCACCAAGCTTTGCTCCGATCATCGCTACGGGAACGAGAATATCTTTCACTACATTGGGAGCACCGCAAATAATGCTCAGTGGTTCACTATTTCCAACATCAACCTTGCACAAACTCAGTTTGTCTGCATTGGGATGTTTTTCTACAGAAACAACTTTACCGATAACAATATTTTCAAGATTTTTCCCGAGCTGAACAACCTCTTCAACTTCAAGACCGAACATGGTGAGCTTTTCACAAAACTCGTCAATATCCAAGTGTGTCGGAACTAATTCATTCAGCCAATTATAACTTATTTTCATGATACTCTCTTAAGTAAAAATGTACTTATTGAAATTGCATTAATATTCTCAGATCGTTGGTCACTAATTTCCTAATATCTGAGATACCATATCGAAGCATCGCTATACGCTCGATACCCAAACCAAAAGCATATCCTGTATATTTTTCAGAATCGTAGCCTACTTCCTCGAGAACTGCCGGATCGACCATGCCTGCACCACCCATTTCAAGCCATCCGGAATTCTTGCAGAGTTTACAACCTTTACCATTGCAATTTATACAAAGAATATCGATCTCTGCACTTGGCTCTGTGAAGGGGAAAAAGTGAGGACGAAATCGTGAGAGTGTATCTGCGCTGAAAATTCTTTTAACAAATGAATCTAGCGCTCCTTTTAGATCCGACATTGTGACACCCTCATCTACCAGAAGTGCTTCAACTTGATGGAACACAGGTAAATGCGAAGGATCCATTTTATCAACGCGGTAACATCGACCGGTGGAAATGATCTTTATAGGAGGTTTGAATTTCTCCATTACACGAATTTGCATTGGTGATGTTTGTGTGCGTAGAAGTTTACCTTCCTTTAAATAAAACGTGTCTTGAGGATTTCTTGCAGGATGCCAGCTCGGTGTGTTCAGGGCATCGAAATTGTAATATTCGCTTTCAATTTCCGGCCCTTCAGCAACTTCAAAACCGAGATTGATAAAGATATCTTCGATCTCTTCCCATATCTGATACAAAGGATGCTTTGCACCAATTGTAAGTGGTCTCCCGGGCATTGTGACATCTAAGCCCCGTGCTCTGGAAGTATCTTCTTTTTCATGGAGCACGACCTTTTTCTGTTCGATTAGTTGAGCAATTTCTTTCTTTGCCTTATTGAGAAGTGCACCCATCTGCGGACGTTCTTCTTTTGGAACAGTTCCGATCTTACTCATTAGATCTGAAAGAGAACTTTTCTTACCAAGATATTTAATTCGAAGCTCTTCAATATCTTTATCTGATTCACATGAAGGAATACTTCTTCTCGCTTCTTCTAAAATCTCTTGTATTTGTTCTTTCACGATAGCTTATTTTCCCAATTTCTTTTTCACATTCTTAACAATTTTTTCAAAAGCTTCAGGATTGTTTATCGCAAGTTCTGATAACATCTTTCTGTTGATCTCGATCTTTAATACTTTGAGCCCGTTCATAAACTGGCTGTAGCTCAATCCATGCTCATGCACAGCCGCATTAATGCGGATGATCCACAATCTTCTAAACTCTCTTTTGCGGGTTCTTCTATCCCGATAGGCATACTGCCAACCCTTCTCAACTGCCTCACGTGCAGCCCGATAGAGCTTTCTGCCACCTCTGTACCCTTTTGCCTCTTTGAGGATTTTTTTTCTTCTTTTTCTGGAAGCTACTTTATTTTTTGCTCTAGCCATACCAACTCCTTATAAAAATGTAATATTATGATGCTAACATGTTCTTCACACGTTTTTCATCGGCTTTGGCAACATACCCACCCTTGCGCAGGTTGGATTTTTGTTTGGATGATTTCTTTTCCATAAAATGACCGCGATTGGCTTTGTTTCTTTTTATCTTACCGCTCGCTGTTTTCTTAAAACGCTTGGCTGCCGCTCTTCTTGTTTTTAGCTTTGGCATAATTAAAACTCCTTACTATGACTTTCCTTGCTATGATTCGCTAGCTTTGAATTTTTTTAGGTGAGACGAAACCGATCAGGAATCGACCTTCCATTCTCGGATCCTGTTCAAAATCACCACACTCTTCAAGTTCTTCTTTAATTCTTTTGAAGAGTTCCCAGCCCAATTCTTTATGAGCCATTTCTCTTCCGCGGAACTGAATAGTAACTTTGACTTTATTTCCTTTTTCCAGGAATTCCTTGATGTGCTTGACCTTAAAATTATAGTCATGCTCATCAGTTCTGGGACGGAATTTGACTTCCTTAAGCTGTGTCGAATGCTGTTTCTTTTTTGCTTCACGAGCTTTCTTAGACTCTTCAAAAATCAGTTTGCTGTAATCGATTATCTTGCAAACCGGCGGGTTCGCTTTTGGTGCTATTTCCACCAGATCAAGTCCGTACTCGCGAGCTTTATGAAGAGCATCTTGAATCGAGACAATACCCAGAGCTTCCTTATCAGGACCAATCAAACGAACCTTTCTTGCAATAATTTTTTCATTAATTCTTTTTTCGTTTTTATAGAGTTCCCGCTGTTTCCAGGGCTTAAACCGTCTATTTATTGCGATTAGATACCTCCAAAAAAAAAGTGACCAACTGCGGATCACTTTCAATATTATTGAAATTATTTCTTGTACCTTATTAACAGCTTTAGCGTCATAAGGTAGGAACTCGCAGTTCCTTTTTATTGTGTTACTTATTTTTTTACATATTTGGAGCGTCAAGTTTTTATACCTACGAAGTTATCCTGCACAAACACATTTCTTTTTCTTGACGATTAAAGTCAGGCAATTGTCTTGCACCTATGAAAAATATTTTCATGCTCGTTGGCGAGCGTTCTGCAGATGTCCATGCTGCCGAAGTAATTAAGCAGCTCAAACAGAAAAACCCTTCCCTTAATATTTGGGGAATTGGCGGCCCGTTGATGCAAAAGCAGGGATTCGAATCCATATTCCCTTTTTCAAAATTTTCAATAATTGGTTTCGCAGAAGTAATCAGTCATCTTGGGTTCATTCTAAAAGTATTTCGAAAAATCAAATCTGAATTCATTGCTCGGAAACCCGACCTTGCTATACTCGTTGACTATCCCGGCATGAATATCCGAGTTGCAAAGATCGCCTACGAATTTGACATACCTGTTCTGTATTATATCAGCCCACAGGTGTGGGCATGGAAGAAAAAGCGTATTCATAAAATCGCCGAATACTCAGACAAGATCGCAGTGATTTTTCCGTTTGAAAATGAGCTTTATGAAGAGATCGGCGCTGATGTCGAATATGTAGGACATCCAATAAGTGAGGAAATCTCAATATCTGAAACACAAGAAGAATTTGCCGAACAATATTCCATCGATTCTAAAAAAGATTGGGTAGGATTTATCCCTGGAAGCAGGAATGTGGAAATCAAAAGAATACTTCCTGAAATTGTTGAAACAATCAAAAACTTAAAAAAAATCTATAATAATTCTTATCAATATCTCATTTCTCAAGCTGACTCTGTGTCAGATGAGTTATTCCAAAAAATCATCTCTCCTGTGAAGAAAGATGTTACGATAATTCATGACACACACACGCTCATGAAATACAGTAAGGTTGTAGTATGCAAATCCGGCACTTCCACGCTGGAAACCGGCTATCTTGGAACTCCAATGGTAGTTGTCTATAAAACTTCATCGCTTTCATACTTTATAGCAAGAGCTTTCATAAAGATAAATATGATCGCTCTTGCGAATATTGTGATTGGGGAAAAAGTGGTGCCGGAACTCATTCAACATGATGCCTCTGCAGAGAATATCACAAAAGATGTCCGTTTATTACTTGAAGATGACAATTACTATCAAAAAACAAGAAACGAACTGCGTATCATAAAAGAAAAATTGGGCAAATTCAATACCTCTGAAAAAGTTGCACTGATTGCACTTTCAATGATCAATGAAACATAAAACACTTTTTAATCTCGTTGAAAAACTAGGACCGTCATTAATAAAACTTCTCATGGGCACTCTGCGCATCAAGGAGTACGATAAACACAACCTCATATCTGCAAAAGAAACACACGGCACGGTCATATACACTTTCTGGCATAACAGGATGCTTATCCCCGCATATACACATAGAGATCAGCTTATTCACGTGCTTATTTCCCAGCATCGTGATGGCGAATATATTGCCAGTGTGGTCAAACAACTTGGTTTTGGAACTATTCGTGGTTCCTCCAGACGCGGCGGCATGAAGGCACTAAAAAAGGCATTCATCATCTCAAAAAATTTTGATATAGCCCTTACACCGGACGGTCCGACAGGACCAAAGGAGATCGTTAAAGACGGGGCATTATATTTAGCATATCGGACAGGAAAGCCCATTATACCTACAGTTTTTCTGATCAAATCAAGATGGGAACTTCATAGCTGGGATAATTTTATGATCCCCAAACCCTTTTCCCAGGTGAAGATGATATACGGGAAACCGATTTTTGTAAGATCAAAGTCTGAAATACCTGAAAAAAGAGACGAACTTCAGAAAGCTCTAAAAAATCTGTAATACCTGTAGGAGTTTTACTAAAAAAAATAGTATAATAATTCCGCTTCCTGTTATAATAAACATCCTCACCATTTCCGGAGTAACAAATGCCTTACCCTTAGAACCTTTATCTTTATGGCTTCCAGTGTGCTTGGCATGAGACCGCTTTTTCGCGGACATGATACGGAACTGGCTTTTGCTCAACCATTCAACATGCCCATTATGATCTCTGAATGGATACAACCCATTCCTTCTCTTATGATAAAAATCCTTCATGTCCATGCCTGAGCGCTCGGCATCTTCTTTAAATACTCTGTATAGAATTTCGTTATTAGTACTCATGGTGGTTTTTAAGTTCAAATCTCACATTTGTGTCAATAAAATTAGCTGCAAAATGTATCTATAAAAAATATAACTCGATCTATTTCAACATATTGATATGCAGTTATATGATGAATTATTTTTACAATTTCTAGAAAAGAGACGCACAAAAGTACGTCTCTATTTATATATAAGTGAGGTTTAAGATTACCGCATCAGTAACATTTTTTTCACGATTTCTTTCTTGTCAGCAGTGAGTTTATAGAAATAAATACCTGAACCGACTTTCTTTCCATAGCTATCGAGACCGTCCCAAGCTATACTTCCAAGTCCTGACTTACTATCCATATCAAGTATTCTCACCAATTGCCCTCTAATGTTATATATTTTCAGCCTCATCTTTTTGCTCAAATGTCAATTCACTTTGATTAGTAGTTACCGAACCGGTATAATCTGCTATCAATAAAAAACTTGTACATATAAGAACAATTAATGTTATTATTGTTTTTTTTAAGATATAACTTTTTAAATTCATGTTGACTCCTTGTCCGCCAGACTGCGGATGATTCTTTTAATGCATTATTTTTACTATCTTTTTAACATTAACACATTTTTCGGTTCTAAGTTTTATAAAATATATTCCGAAACCGACGGGCTTATTGCTTCTGTTTGTTCCATCCCACGTTATCTCATGGTTGCCTACTTTCATGAGTTTGTTATCTATTAAGGTTTTTATTTTCTGTCCTTTTATATTATAAATATCTAATTTTATATTTTCATAGCTATGCTTTAAACTAAATTTGATGATCGTAGATGAAGTAAAAGGATTGGGATAATTGTATATGAAACTTTGTTCCGGGATCTCGGGTTCATGAACAGAATATACAGGAGCGCCGTATTCATACACTCCCATGTCGATGACTGCAACTCCATCCCCATTACCATCCCAAATACGGACATTTCCATCAAGATCCCAGGGCGGTATGGAAAGTCCAACTGTATCGGGGTTACCTGTATCTATGCATGGCGAATACTCGGATAAATGGTAAAGACTATCGGAAAATAATGGATCTTCATCAATATTATTACTCCCTGGTCCATACCATCCTCCACGAACATCAGAATAATATACGGCTACGGCATCCCCTCCTGTCCAATACTCCACGATCTCTCCATTGTTATTATTCCACACGATACTACTGTGTAAATCAGCATAACTTTCAAGTTGACACATAAGACCTCCCCCCAATCCATCCGTTGAATTATCACATATCGTTAAATTTCTTGCCCGTAGTATAGGACCATCAATAATATTGATGCCACCACCAGAATTCCAGGCATAATTATTTGTAATCAACACATTGAACATGTTTATAACAAAAACACTATATCCTGCAAATAATCCCCCTCCGTCATAGTCCGAGGTATTTCCAATTATTTTTACATTATATAGGTCTATCTCTTCATCCCCCGTCACAGAAA
>MVCT01000094.1 GCA_002049945.1 Candidatus Cloacimonas sp. 4484_140 | reverse complement strand
GTCTCCATCATACCATATTCTTTTCACAGTCAGTTCTCCATTTACTGCCGCGATCACTATTTTCTGTCTTTCGGCTTGAACTGCTCTGTCAACGATGAGAATATCTCCCGAGTGTATCCCTGCATCGATCATTGAATCACCTTCCACGCGTACAAAAAAAGTTGCTGCAGGATGTTTTATGAGAAATTGGTTAAGGTCGAGAGTTGATTCAATATAATCACTGGCAGGAGATGGGAATCCGGCCTTGATCTCCGATTTATACATTGGCAGTTCGAGTTTTATACCTTCTTCGTAGCTCATTATCTGTGCGATTCCTTTACCTTTTTTGAGAGTTCGAATGTTTCTGTCTTTTTTACTCAAATTTACACATCCTTTCCCCAAATATTTTTGTGCCCACTCGAATGATGTTTGCCCCTTCTTCTATTGCAATTTTGTAGGAATTGCTCATGCCCATGGAAAGGAATTTCATTTCAACATTTGGAATGTTCATATCTCTAATATGAGAAAAAATTTTACGTGTTTCCACAAAATATGGACGTGCATCTTCAGGATCGCCGGTAAAGGGTCCCATAGTCATAAGTCCAAGTAGTTTTATGTGTGAGAGAGGAGCAATTTCTCTTATAAGTTGCTCAACATCCTCGGGCATCACGCCGTTCTTTTGCGGTTCACGTCCGCTGTTTACTTCAATAAGAATGGACATTATTTTGTTGTTCAGTTTAGCATATTTATCGATCTTTCGAGCGAGTTTGGCTGAATCAACTGTCTCGATCATATCAAAGATAGGCACGACGTGCACAACTTTGTTGCTCTGAAGATGTCCTATAAAATGCCACTGCGCTTTTTCACCTACGAGTTCATGAACAGCAACGGCTTCCTGCACATAATTTTCACCAATTTTGGATATTCCTGCATCGATTACTTCAAGAATTTCTTCAACTTTTCTTGTCTTTGCTGCTGCAACGATCTCAACACCTTCCGGCACTTCGGAAAGCAAAAGTTTCACATTCTCAGTTATTGTTTCCATTGCATCCTTTCATTTTATAATCATACATTATGTACTACATTCATTTTTATGAACCTTCCTTTGTCAACACCAATCTTATTTCCGCATGAACATTTGACGATTTTTCCTTCATGAACTGAGTTATCTTCAAGAATTCGTTTCTTATAGCAGCGTAAAATATGCCCTCGTCCTACTTTTTCATATTTGAAAATTTTACTTTTGCATTTATCGCACTTGATAATAATGATACGTGATTGATCAGCCATTTTTTAGAAGAGCTCTTGCTGCGATTGTGGACTTGGGGGTTTCTTCTTTTTCTTATATTCTATCTTTTTCTCCTCAAGAAGCTCCTGCTCGATCGCTTTAATATAAGGAGATTGGGATAAATTGTAAGTTTTTCCATAAAGGAAACGATTTTGTGCATTTGTCAGATATAGCAGATTCCTTGCACGGGTCATACCAACATAGAACAACCTGCGTTCCTCTTCAGAGTCGCATTTTATATTTTCAAGCATTGAGTAGGGAAGTATGCCATCTTCGCAACCTGCGATAAAAACGCAGTCAAATTCAAGTCCTTTCGCAGAATGAAGTGTGAGTAGATTAACTCGTTCGAGCGAGAAGTCATTTGTGTCAACACCGGAACCAAGAATTGCAAAATTCAGAAATGCATCGAAATCATCATCAAATCCATCTGCACAGTTCATCAATTTCTTTATAGATTCATCAAGCTGGGATATCTTTCCCTTAAAAAATTTTTTAACTATCATTTCAAGTGCTTGCTGCACGTTTTTTTCTATGAGACAGGTCTTGAGTTCGTTCAGGTCGGGGATGGTCAGAATATTCCGTTTGATAAGTTCATCTATAAGGAACATATTTCTCGGATTGAGTGCAAGACGCAGCACATCGAGAACAGATTTCACCGGCTCTTCAAAAAACAAGGAATTTTCTGTAACTTTCTGATAGGGGATCGAATGATCATTGAGCGCCTTTTCCAACGTAGGCATTTGTGCCTTCAGCCGGCAAAGGATAACGACTTCGGACAAACTGCCCACTTTCGAGCCCTCGCTTCCATCGGTGATAGAACTGTCCATCGAGAAAAATCGCACACCGCCAATAAGTTTTTCTACCTCACGGGCGATGAACTCAGCTTCGCTTTTATCTGTGGCATGAGAAGAAATATTGATCTTAACACCTTCCTGCAAGCCGGAGAGCATTTCCTGCTCTGCAATAACCTGATTGGATGCTCTCAAAATTGTATTGGTACAGCGGTAACTCTGTTGCAAGGAAATGATAGTAGTCTGAGAAAAGTCCTTCTGGAATTTATTGATAAAACCAACATCAGCTCCTCGAAAGCCGTAAATCGCCTGATTCGGATCGCCGATAGCTGTGATGTTTGCCTGCTTTTCCGGTTTGAGCAGTTTAATAAGCTGATACTGCGCAGCATTGATATCCTGAAATTCATCAATAAGAATGAACTGTATTTTTTTCTGATATTTTTTCTGGATTTTCTGCTCGCTCTTTAAAAGCATGACTGGTTTATATATCAGGTCTTCAATATCAAAAAGATTAAACTGCCGCAGAGCTTTTTCATATTTTAAAAAGAGCTCTTTTGTCGCTTTTTTTCTAATCTTTGATTGTGGAATTGCCTGCTGCTTGATATGCGAAATTTCTTCTGAAAGTGCCCTTTCTTTTTTCTTACCACACCCCACTTTTTCGATAAGAAAACGCTGCTTTTCTTTATCATCAAGAATGCTGAATTGTGAGTCCCTCTTGAAATATGATGCATACTCTTTAAGGATCGAGTATCCATAAGAATGGAAAGTTGAGATATTCAGTTCCTCTTTTGAGGTGTTGTCCAAAATTGTATCGAGCCGATCTTTCATCTCATCCGCAGCTTTATTGGTAAAGGTCACAGCAAGAATATTTGCCGGCTTGATACCGCACTGTTTGATAAGATAAGCAATGCGGGCAGTAAGGGTTCTCGTTTTCCCCGTTCCCGGTCCAGCCAAAATGAGCAGCGGTCCCGGGTAATGTTGTACTGCAAGCTTTTGCTTTTCGTTGAGTTCTTCAAGAAAATCAGAAGGAGTTTGCTCTATTACTTTTTTTTTCTTTTGGAGAAAAAATTCGGGCTCTTCTTCTTTTGTATAAAGTTTCTTAAACGATGCGATGTCAAAGTTAATAAGTGGTTTTGGAGGTGGGGCTTTTCTCTCTTCAGTAAAATCTGAGAAAAGTGCTTCCTGGTTTTGCAAATCCTTTATTTCGTTCTTTGTGAAAACTCTTATTCTTCCGTATTCGCCGTCAAATCCTTCTTCGATGTGTACCTGTCCGTTTCGCATTCTTCTGATGGCTTCAGTAAGGATTTCATTGGTTTTGTTCTGCACATCATCAAGTGAAGTATGTAAGAGAATGTCAAATTCGGAAGTAAATTTTTGCAGTAGCGTTTCATAGGCAAGGGCAACTTTTTTTGAATTTTTGCCTACACCGAGAATTTCTGAAAGAATTTCATCCAATGTGATAAGAGAATGAAAATTATGTCTATGTGGTCTTGCTTTTGGATCGGTTCTGTCTGCAAGCTGGGCAACGCGGTTGAGCACACCAACAGTAACCTTTTTCCCGCAAACAGGGCAGATGCCTTTATGCTTTAGCGTTTCAACAGGATCCCAGCAAATACCGCATTTTCTGTGTCCGTCAAAATGATATTTACCTTCTTGAGGAAAGAATTCGACTGTCCCTAAAAATTGCTTATCATTACCGGATTTCATTGCATCACGGATTTCATGATAGCTCAGTTCTGTATCAAAAAGATTTGCTTCACGCCCAAGTTTTGAGGGTGAGTGGGCATCAGAGTTCGAAATGAGTGTGTACTTATCAAGAAATGAGCATACCCAGTTCATAGGCGGGTCGGAAGATAGCCCGGTCTCGACTGCGAAAATGTGTTCGGCAAGGTCTCCGTAACATTCTTCAATTGTGTCAAATCCGGATTTTGAACCAAGTGCAGAAAACCACGGTGTCCAGATATGCGCAGGTATAAGGAAAGCATCGTCCGAAGTTTCCAGTACTATTTCAAAGAGATCGCGGGAATCCAAACCGAGGATCGGTCTGCCGTCAGAAGTGATATTTCCGATTTGCGAGAGCTTGTTTTGAATCTTCTCAACAGTTTCGAAATCAGGTGCAAAAAGCACGTTATGCACCTTGCGAACCTTACCGTTTTTTTTGTAGATATTACTGATCTCAGCAGTAAGAATGAAGTGTGTCTGATTATGAGAATTGTATTTTTGAAATTCTTTTTTAAGTGTGAAAAGACCGGGTTCTTTTGGCTCGAGTTTTTCTTTAAGCTCCTGAAGCCATCCAGGATGAGAAAAATCTCCGGTTCCCACAACAGTAATGCCTTTTTTTTGCGCCCATTTGTCGAGTTCTTCGGGAATGAGATTTTTGCTTGTGGCAATGGAAAAATGCGAGTGAATATGGAAATCAGCTATGAATTTCATGATTTGTTATGTAGAAGTTCTGAAAAGTCCAATCAGCCCGAGTGCACAGAAAATGATATTTGCAAACCATGCAGCCATCACGGGTGAGAGCAATTCATTATAACCGAGACTCTGTCCGAGTCTGACAACTGAAATGTATAGGAAACAGATTGCAATAGCGATCACAAAGCCGAATCCCCGGGATTTTCCTCTTTTTGAAAGCGTGGAAAGGGGAATACAGAACAGGATCATGATCATATTCACAAAAGGATATGCTATCTTCAGATTCATTTCCACCAGCTCTTTTTGGTGCTTTTCCCCAATTCTCCGTAAGCGTTCAATATAGTCGCGCAACTCAAAGACAGTCATCTCATCTGCCTTTTTTGTGCTCTTCACCAGATCTTCCGGCTGTATATGAATATCATCAAAATGCTGTTCCTCAAAATTAGTGTATGCAACTAATTTATTATCCTCGAATTCACGAATGTATCCATTATAAAAAGTAAGCTTCATTTCCTGATCATCTTGCTTTGTTTCTGCGTTCCAGATACCGTGTTCCGCATGTATCTTTTTCACAATATGACTGTCATTATTAAAGATAGAGATGTCGATATTCTTAATCTTATTTTTATAACCGTCGAGAAAACCGATATAGTACAGTCGGTTCTTATTATCCTTATATTGGATGTCAGACCGGACACGAATGTCGGCTTTGTTACGTTTTTTTATCTTTACTCTTTCGATGTACACACGCGTATCTTCTGCCCACGGCATGACCGTATCACCGAAAACAAATAAAAGTATTGTAACAAGAAATCCAAACGCAAAAAGCGGAACGGACATCCTTTTTATGCTTATGCCCGCGCTGCGAATTGCCACTGTTTCGTTGTGTTTGCCCATGTATTGCATAAGGAAGAGTCCTGCAAGAAGAATCGCTACAGGAGATGAGAGCACCATAATGTAGGGGATCCTGCAGAGAAAATAGAAAACCACATCCCAGAATGCCGGGTCCTCGCTGAAAAACCTGCTCCATTT
>MVCT01000093.1 GCA_002049945.1 Candidatus Cloacimonas sp. 4484_140 | reverse complement strand
GCAATACCCTTTTCGGCATTTTCTTTACGGTATTTCCCTTCAAAACTGAAAGGATATGTCACGATTGCGATAGTAAGAATATCCATTTCCTTTGCGATCTTAGCAAAGATCGGAGCTGCGCCTGTTCCTGTTCCTCCACCCATTCCTGCAGTAAGAAATACAACATCAGAATGAGCAAGTGCTTTTTTTATTTCATCCTTACTTTCTTCTGCACACATTGCTCCAACTTCTGGTTTACCACCTGCGCCGAAACCTTTTACAAGGTTCTTGCCTATCTGCAATTTGTCTTCAGCAGCTGAAACATTAAGTACCTGCCGGTCGGTATTAACTGCGACATAATCAACACCGCCAAGATTATTTGTGATCATAGTATTGACCGCATTATTTCCTGCTCCACCGATGCCGATGATCTTTATCTTAGAAATTTTGTTCGTCGAATGATTAAATTTTAGCATATATGCTCCCTATTTGACCTTTGTCAGGGATTAAGATTTACGTAAAGCTTTGTATTTCAAACCACTTTTTTACTCTTTTGAAAAGACGATCTATGATCGAACCTTTGCCCGGTGCCAGGGGCTCGTTCTTATAATTCTTCACACCCCAGTACAGCAAACCTACAGCAGTTGCATATTTTGGATTTGATAGAGTTTCCGTATCGCCGTATATTCCTTTAAATGAAGGATATCCGGTTTTTGTTGGAATTTCATGAAATACCTGTGAGAAAAGCTGGTTCGTACTTCTCAAATTTGCAGTTCCCCCACAAATAGAAATACCCGCAGTGATCATTTCAAGATATTTGCTTTTTACCACATTATTATACACCAGCTTAGCAATCTCTTCCATTCTGGGATTTATGATCTCTGCAATGAGCTTTTTTGTGCGAAAGGTCGAAGGATAGCCGCCTATTCCCGGCACCTCGATTTTTGAGTCGTCATCTACATTTCCCGGAATAGCATATCCAAAATCTATCTTTATTTTTTCTGCTTCTGCATTTGGCGTACGTAATCCTACAGACAGGTCAGTAGTGATGTTCTCTCCTCCAAATGGAATAATGCAGGTGAAACGGAGACTGTTTTTATAATATATGGATACATCTGTCGTACCACCGCCAATATCAACGAGCACAGCGCCGAGCTCTACCTCATCATCATTTAGAACTGCCATGGCAGATGCAATTGGCTGAAGGATCACATCTTTCACATTCAAACCCAAAAGCTGCACGCTGCGGTAAATACTGTTCAGATAGCTCATGTCTGCGGTCACAAAATGCACATCTGCTTCAAGACGATGCCCAGTCATTCCGATTGGATCAATAATGCCTGTGATGCTGTCTATCATAAAATACTGTGGTTCAACATGAATGAGCTTCTGATCGCTCGTCAAAGGGGCATTTTTTATAGCGTCATTTTTAACATTCTCGATCTCAGTTTCTGTTACCTCGTATTCGTTGATCTCTTCAGTATATTTGCTTTTGCTGATAATATTAGCGATCCCATGACGAACAAAACTTCGGATCATCTCACCCGCTACACCAACGATAATATTCTCAGCATCAATCCCCGCCATCTTCTCGGCTGCACGAATTGCATCGTCAATAGATTCTGATGCAGCCCGAATGTTTCTGATCATTCCACGTGTAAGTCCCTGGGATTTTGTCTCCCCGATACCAGAGATCTTCAGTTGATTGTTTTTATCAATAACTGCAATGATACAACATACTTTAGTTGTACCAATATCCAAAGCCGTTATTACCTGTTGTTTTGCCATTATCTTAATATCACCAATTCATGTATTGGATCGGAAAATCGCACATCGATCTCCGAATAACTTGCAACACCGAAATTCCGGTACGCAAAGACAAGCTTTTCCAATCGATCATCAAAATCACGATCACCGATAATGAATCTTACATCTCTTCCACGTTCTGAGATGATAACATCTCCATCTTCAATATATAGCTCCTTCACACATGCAAGAAAATCAATATATTTCATTTTCAAAGTTCTATACACATTGAGAAGGATCTGAAAGTTTTTATCTGATACTTCCTGTCCCAGTGTCAAATTATTTAGTTCAATTTCACAAAAGACAGGCAAATCTAATCCATTTGTATTAGCAATTTTTTCCAGCATAACTCCCTGATCATCGATAAGAAAATATTCGTTTTGAGCGGTTTGAAGAAACGCTATAGGAAGTCGTTCTTCAATAATGACTTTTAATGTACTCGGGAATATTCTCAGAACCCTAACATCCTTAATACGTGGATATTGCAGCAATCTTTCACGGACTGCGATATCTTCAAGAAGATAGAGATTTTCACCTTTAAATTCCGAAAGAGCAATATGAATGATGTCCGGATTAATGTGGATCGTGCCAGCCACTTCACTCTCCTTCATTTGAAGATAATTCCATTTTGTCACACCGAATTTCAACAAGAACGCACAAGCTCCAGTAATACTCACAAACAGCACAAGCATGATAAGTGCCTTCTTGAGGACAGGTTCTTTTTTTCTCGTTTTATTTTCCTGCATAAGAAAAATCTCCCCACAGTTTAACTTCTAATTCGAGGTCTATTTCAAATTTTTTCTTAACTTCATCCTTCATTTTTTTTATAAGAAGATACACATCTTTGGATGAAGCATTTCCATTATTTATGATAAAATTTGCATGAGTTTTAGAAATTTGAGCATCACCAATAGCATATCCCTTTAATCCGCATTTTTCGATGAGTTCTCCAGCGTAATAATCTGGACCGTTCTTGAATGTCGAACCAAAGGTCAGGGCATGCCGGAGATTCGATGATCTCCTCTGTGAAATATAGGAATCGCAGAGTTCTTTTACTTCCAGCATATTCTTTTTATGAACATTGAAAGTTCCTTCTGTAATAATATAATTCTCAAAGGGAAGTGTTGTTTTTCTATATGAAGATTTGATGTCCTTGGCCTGAACACTTACAAGTTTGCCTTCGTGTGTTACTACTTTTATTGAATCAATAACACTGTCCACATCGTGCCCAAAAGCCCCTGCATTCATTGCAATAATTCCACCCACAGTTCCTGGAATGCCGCTCAAGAATTCCAAACCGCTTAAGCCCTCAAGAATACATTTTTTCTGAAGATGAGCACCCTCTATATGGGCTGCAACTGTTAATCTTTCATCATGTAACTCAATTGAGGAGGGAAAATTTTTCAGAGATATTACGATTCCATGGAATCCGTTATCAGAAACCAAAACATTCGAGCCGTTCCCAAGAATTTTGTATGGAATATTATTTTCACATATAAATTTGAATATTTTTGAAAGCTCATCGTAACTATCAGGTTGTGCAAGATAATCAGCCTCTCCGCCGCATTTTATGGTTGTAAAGAATTTTATTGAAACCTGTTTCTTCACACATGACAAGTGATGTTTTTCGATGAATACTTCAAATTTTTCTATCATGATTTTTATTTGCCACTAAGGCACAAAGTCTCCAAGAATTCAATTTCGACTACTACATCAAGCAACTTTGTGTCTTCGAGTCTTTGTGGCATCTTTAAACTCTTCTTTCATTATTTTTTCTTGGATTGAGCTTTATTTTGCTTCTCTAACAGGTGAACAAATTTTTCTGAAACTTCAAAGATATTTCCAGCCCCCATAGTGATCACAAAATCTCCGCTTTTCGTCATTTTCATAAGTTTAGCTGGAATGTCCTCTTTGCCTTTTATGAAATACACTTTTTTATGTCCAAGTTCATGTGCTACATCGGAAATAAGTTTACCGGTCACGCCTTCTATCGGTTCTTCACGGGCTGGGTAAATATCATTGATAATGAGCACATCAGATATCATAAGAGCTTCTGCAAATTTTTTATAAAACATCTTTGTCCGGGTAAATAAATGAGGTTGAAACACAGCAATTAGTCTTCGAACCGACCCTTCCTTAATGCCCTGAAGTGTTTTTCTAACTTCAGTTGGATGATGAGCATAATCATCATAAACGAGAATGTCATTCACAAAACCTTTTCTTTCAAATCTGCGATACACTCCAGTGAATTTTTGTAAACCGTTCCTGATATCTATGAAAGGAATCTCAAGCTCAAGAGCTATGGAAGCAGCAAGAAGTGAATTTTGAACATTATATTCGCCTGGCAATGCAAGGTTTATTGTTCCGAGTTTTTTATTAGCATACATAAGATCGTACTCGGATTCAAAATTGGAATACTTAATATTTTCAGCGCGAACTGTTGCGTTTTTATCTAACCCAAAAGTACATAAACGCTTTTCAAATCTTGGCAATAGCCGTTTGATTGCGGGATCATCGATGCACGCTGCGATCAAACCGAAGAACGGTACCGAGTTAGCAAATTGAAGGAATGCATTTTCCAGTTCTTCCACAGTCGGATAACAGTCAACATGTTCTTCTTCAATATTGCAAATACCTGCTATTATGGGAGTTAATGACAAAAAGGAGCGGTCGTATTCATCAGCTTCGACAACAATATATTTTGATTTTCCAAGAACTGCGTTACTGTCAAAATTCTTTACCACTCCTCCGATTACGAGTGTGGGAAGCAGTTCGGCTTCTGTGAGTATCATGCCTGTCATGGAGGTTGTGGTAGTCTTTCCGTGAGTGCCTGCGATGCAAATCCCCATTTTCATTCTCATAAGCTCGGAGAGCATTTCAGCACGTCTGATGACCGGAATATTCTTCTTTACAGCAGTTTTAATCTCAATATTTGAGTTTGTTACGGCAGAAGATTTCACAACTACATCAACATCATCCTGAACATTTGAGGCGTTATGTAAATATGTGATCTCTGCGCCCATTTTTTCAAGACGCTCAGTAACCTGTGATTTTAATAGATCAGAACCGGAGATCATATATCCATAATTAATAAGCAGTTCGGCAATTCCGCTCATGCCGATGCCGCCAATACCGACAAAATGCAATTTTTTTGTTTTTCCTAACATTTTATTCCTAACTCAGATAAATTGTAACCACTAATTAACCCGAAAATACACGAATTAAAAAGAATGACATAATAATTTTTCTTCATCTTACCTTTGCGTCTCTGCATTCTTTGCCTGCCAAGCCGAAGCGTTGCGAAGGCTGGCGTCTTTCCTGTCACGCCGTAATGAAATGAAGGTGGGTGCGTGATTCTTTGTTTCATAATAACTTATGACCCCACAGAGAATGTTTTAATAAAATCGCTGACAATATCTTGTGTTGCCTGTGGTTTAGCAAGAGATTTCATCGCATGTGCCATATTTTCGTACTTCTCCATATCATTCAAGATATTCACGATCTCTTTCAATAAAATTTCTGGTGAAAGGTTCTTTTCTTCGATTACAATTGCAGCGTTTTGTGTGCCGAAACTCTCAGCATTTTTCACCTGATGATCCCCTGCAGCCCATGGGAATGGTATTATTATAGCAGGGATTCCAAAATATGCAATCTCTGAAAGTGATATCGCTCCAGCCCTGCAAACAACCAGATCGCTTGCAGAATATGCAAAATCGATATCATCAAAAAATGATTTAATTAGTAAATTTTTATTTTTACCATACTGCTCATAAAT
>MVCT01000092.1 GCA_002049945.1 Candidatus Cloacimonas sp. 4484_140 | reverse complement strand
GGCGCAAGAGGTCAAACAGAAAAAGAGATGGCACAGGTTTTGCATTTTTCTTTAAAGCAAGAACTTCTACATTCATCGTTTTCAAAGCTCCAATCGGAGTTAAATGCTATACAAAATAAAGGTCAAATCAAATTAAGTATAGCTAACTCATTGTGGGCACAAAAAAGCTATAAATTCTTGGATACTTTTATTGATCTGAACAAAAAATATTATAGTGCTGGTTTGAATTTCGTTAATTTTATGACAAAAACCGAAGCTGCCCGGGAAAAAATAAATATCTGGGTGGAAGATAAAACACAACAGATGATCAAAGAACTAATCAAACCAGGTATTCTCAATCCCCTTACAAGATTGGTTCTATGCAATGCAATCTATTTCAAGGGAGACTGGCTTAGCCAATTCGATACAACAAGAACTGTGGATCGTGATTTTTATGTTTCATCTGATAAAACCATCAAGGTTCCTATGATGAACCAAAAATCAGATTTCAGATATAAAGACTTTGGTGAGTTTTGTGCCTTGGAACTACTCTATGAAGGCAATGACCTATCCATGATCATATTTCTTCCCAAAGAAATTGATGGCTTGGCTGATTTTGAAAAAGATTTAACAAACGATACGGTAAAAATATGGATTGATGAACTTATAGGAACCCATAAATCAGAGGTTTTAGTCAGTATTCCTAAGTTTAAAACCACATGCGAATTTGAATTATCGGAGACACTTTATGACATGGGAATGCCTGCTGCTTTTTCACTTCCACCGGCTGATTTTTCAGGAATGATCGGCACAAAAGATCTTTATATAAGCAAGGTTATTCACAAAGCTTATGTGGACGTAAATGAAGAAGGCACGGAAGCTGCTGCAGCAACAGCAGTAGTAATGCTGAAAAGTGTAGCAGTACAGCCCTTGGAGTTCAAAGCAGATCATCCCTTTATATTTTTGATAAGGGAAAATCAAACAGGAAGTATTTTATTTATTGGCAGAATTGTTGATCCTGAAGGATAAACTTGACAGGGAATTCATATTCCAAACATTAGACACCAATGATACAAAAGTGTCAAATGTTGGGGGCAGGTTTGGATAAAGATAAAAAGGAAATTTCAAAGAAGATAAAAGATAGATTTTCATCTTCAGAGATCATTACCCGAGAAGAATTGTATGACTACCTGGAGAAGAATTTTTTTCCCAGATTAAAAGAAACAACATTTCGATGGCGTGTCTATGACCTAAAGAAAAGGAATATAATTGTTCCTGTGAAGCGGGGAGTATATAAGTTATCCGATCATAAAAAAGTTTATTGTCCAAATCTAAATCCAAACATTATTAGGATAAACCGTTTTCTCTTAAAAAAATATAACGATCTTGCCTACTGCATTTGGGATTCAAGCTGGTTAAACGAATTTTCAAGGCATCAGATTGCAAATGACATTATCTTTGTGGAAGTGGAAAAGGATCTGGTGAGATCAATATTCAATCTTTTGCTTGATCGCTCATATAAAAATGTCTTTATTGAGCCAGATAAATTTATTACTCAAACATATATATCGGAGAACAAAACATCAATTATCATTAAGTCATTAATTTCAAAATCACCGCTTCAGTTTATTAACAATGTAAAAATTCCCAAATTGGAAAAAATGTTAGTTGACCTCTTTTCGGATGATAAATATATGATCGCGTACAAAGGACATGAGCAAACCATAATATTTGAAAGTGCTTTCGAGCAATATCAGATCAATTTATCCAACCTTATCAACTATAGCCGTAGAAGGAAGAAATACAAACAACTCAAGAACTTCCTGATAAAGAATCTTAATCTTGGGAAAGAATTAATGTAATGATCAAAATTAATTCGTTCAGTAAGGAATGGATAGATGGTTTGAGGATCAGAATGAAAAAAATCGATCCCACTCTTTGTGAAAAAATGATCAGAGCATTAGGTCTTTTGGAGCAATTGGTCGTAAATGAACTGGATTTTGTTTTCAAAGGGGGAACTTCACTTATTTTGCTGCTGGAAAAGCCACAAAGGTTCTCAATCGATATTGATATTAATGTAAGTGGATCAAGGGAAAACCTGATTGGAATTCTTTATAAAATCAATTCAACAGGTCTATTCAAATATTATAAAGAAAAAAAGAGAAAAGAAAGAGGAATTCCCAAAGCTCATTTTTACTTTTACTATGATTCGGTTGTGAACAATAGGGAAAATTACATCATGCTCGATGTGCTCTTCGATGAACATTCATATCCTAAAATTGTTAAAACTCCTATTCGTTCATTTTGGATCGATACCGATGACCCTATCCAGTACGTTAAAACGCCAAGTATAGATTCTATCCTCGGAGACAAACTCACAGTTTTTGCACCCCATACAACGGGAATAAGGTATGGGATCGGTAAATCGATGGAAATGATAAAGCAGCTTTTTGATATTTGGAGATTGTTCGATCATGTTGAGAACATGAAGGTTGTTGCTACTTCTTTCATGGATATTGCCAGCAAAGAATTAAGCTATAGAAAATCAACAAAAACATATAAAGATATCCTGCACGATATTATTGATGCAAGCTTGGTCGTATCTCATTTCCCGGGCGGTGATAAGACTGAACCAGAAGAACTTAAGGAATTATGGAGCGGAATGGAACGGTTTAAGGGATTTCCAATTGATATGCGTTACAGAGCAGATGATGCCATCCTTTCTGCTGCGAGAGCAGCTTACCTTGCTGTAAAAATATTGAATGAGAATTTTGGAAAAATTGAAAAATACTCACAAAAAATCCAGGATTTATAGTTATGCTATTTTGATCCTTTTCAGCATGTAGTGAAACGATCTTTTTTGTGATAACATGGCTGAGCAAAGCTCCAACAAATACATCCGAAACCCAGTGCTTGTTCTTATATACACGTGAGAATGCAGTACATGCAGCGAGAGTATAAGAGACAATTCCAACAATGGGCTTTTCTGAAAATTCCTCTGCGAAGACAGTCGCCCAGCTAAAAGCAACAGCAGCATGTCCGGAAGGAAAAGCGATGTTATGAGATGAAAAAGATGGTCCATCCCAGATATCGGGAGAGTCTGAAGTTGAGGGGCGGTGCCTGTGTGTGAGCATCTTTAATCCGGTGACAGTCACCCCCACAACTGCAAAACTTTCGAGCATCTCAAGAGAAATTCTCCGTGCCTTTTCATCGCTCGCAATGTGTCCGTAACAATATAATAACGCTTCTGCAGAAAGCACAAAATATCCATTGCCAAGGTAGTTAGTTGCGTCTGTTAAAGAGGTGATAAAATCTGATTTATGCTCCTGCACAAAATTCTGCATCTGCCTGTCATAGGCATACAGCAAAATAGCTGATCCTGTGAAGATGCCGGCTTTCAGCCAATTATTTGATTCCCAATGCAGCGGAGATTTGAATACGTCAAAAGTGTTATCGAAGGCATCAGAAACGAATTTCGGATTTAAATAATAGTCATGCTCTTGTGCTTGAAGCATGGAGGGGGAGAAAAAAATGAGTGTCGAAAGAATTATTATCGCTACTATCAAATAAAGCATCGAATAGTGCAACATACAAATAGGATTTGGTTTATTATTGCGCTCCCAGGCAGGGGCTTGGGAACGAGAATACATTTGATTTGACATGATATATCTATCTGATGGTAGGTTGGAACTGAACGTTTGGGAAAGAGAATACATTTGATCTGAAACTATATTTCTTTTCATAACTATAAAATCAGCATCGCATCGCCATAGCTGTAGAAGCGGAAGTTTTCATCGATCGCTTTTTGATATGCTTTCATGATAAACTCATAACCGGCAAAAGCAGATACGAGCATTAAAAGGGTCGAACGAGGTAAATGAAAATTAGTTATCAATTTATCTACTATTTTAAAAGAATATCCCGGGTAAATAAAGATATCCGTATGCTTATTCCCGGATGCAATATGTCTGCCTTCTGCAAAACTTTCAAGGGTACGTACACTCGTTGTGCCGACTGCAGCAATGTTTTTTCCTTTTTCCATTGCGTTGTTTATTTTAACTGATTCGGCTTGATGGATTGAACAGTATTCCGTGTGCATTGTGTGGTCTTCGATGTGCTCCACCATGACAGGACGGAAGGTATCCAGCCCGATTCGCAGATTAACTTTTGCTGAGGAAATTCCGTTTGATTTCAATGTGTTGAGTAATTGCGGTGTGAAGTGCAAACCCGCAGTTGGCGCGGCAACTGAGCCCTGCTTGTCTGCAAAAACAGTCTGATAACGCTCGGCATCCAGATCGGTTGCTTCTCGTTTGATGTATGGAGGAAGTGGAACCCTGCCAATCTCATCAATGATCTTAAAAAAATCTCCATCATAAGAGAACCGAATAAGCCGCTCGCCTTTGTCTCCCCATTCGATAATTTTGCCGTGTAGCAAATCTCCAAGTATCATCTCCGAACCGATCTTCAGGCGTCGTCCCGGTTTTACAAGGCATTTCCATGTATGCTCATCTACCTGTTCGAGAAGCAGGACTTCGATCTTGCCTCCCGATGGTTTTTTGCCGACCAGCCGCGCAGGTATGACTTTCGTCTCATTCATAACAAGAAAATCATTGATATTTAGATAGTTCAGTATATTTTTAAAGACATCGATCGAGATCGAGTTTTCTTTTCTGTTCACGATCATCAGCTTGGATTCTTCTCTATTTTCCGTGGGATATTGTGCGATCATGCCGTCAGGAAGATGGTAATCGAAATCAGAGACGACAAACTTTTTCATGAACTAATTATTTGTTCTCGATCCTGTATTTTCAGCATCTTTCAGCATTAAGGTAAAACTGCCGTATTTTATATCTATGACAAGCTTCACCGGAATCTTATACTCATCATCAGTGACCCAGATGTCCATCACTATGGTAGTTCTTTTCTGTGAGACTTCAGGAATGATCGGAATGATCTTGAAGCATTCCTTTTCGCCGAAAACCGTATTCAGTATCTCTTTCTTCTCTACAAGCAGTTTTATAGGATGGTTATCTCCATCCAAGCTGATATTCAAATGCAGCGTGTCTCCCACGTCAAATTCCTGCAAACGCACCCAGTAAATGATGGTGTACGTATCCTGAGGATCGACGAGCGAGGTGCTCTGTTTTTTTGTTTGTCCGCCTTTTTTGTAAGTTACATAATAGTAGGTCGTATCTTCAGGAAAGTAGTAATGAATGCGGTATTGTTTCCAGCTTCCTTCAGAAATGCGTTTGATGAATTTTCTGACAACAAATTGATCTTTATCCCAATAGGATTCTGTTTCATCTCGGATTTTATACACAAGATCAAAGACTGGATTTGTTCTCGATAGTGTCTTGATAAGGTAGCATGGATGACCCATAATTTTACCGCCATCTTCAAGAGACATTGTAAAAGTGCCGGCATTTATGATGCCGAAATTCGTACTGTAAATGAGCTTCTCGCCGATCTTAAAGGATGCTTTTTCTTGAGCGTGAAGTAAGCTGAGAGACAGTAATATTAATAAGCAAATCAGGATGAGTATTTTTGTGATCTTCAAAATATATCTCCTCATTTTTTATGAGTTTATCTAAACCAATTTGTAATGTGATCTGTTATTTCTAGAGGACTGGAGACTCTATTTGGATGCAGAGGCATAACATTAATAAAATAACGTCCGTAGTTTTTTGAGAAAATTCGTGAATCGAGAATAACAACTACGCCCTTGTCAGTTTTGTTTCTGATCAGTCTGCCAAATCCCTGTTTGAAATGGAGAAGGGAAATCGGAAGTGTGTAATGCAGAAATGAATTTTTTCCTTCCGCCGTGAGTTTGTCCAGGTGTGCTTCCACAAGGGGTTCGGTCGGAACCAGGAATGGAAGCCGGAACAGGACGAGTATTTCCAGAGATTTACCTTGAACATCGACTCCTTCCCAAAAGCTTTTTGTGCCGAGCAAGACGGAATTTTCATCATTGCGAAAGATGTCGAGGATGGTTGTTCTTGAACCGCTTTTTCCTTGTGCAAGGAGTGTCAGCTCATTCTTCATTGCTGAAGTAGAAAGCTCTGTATATGCAGCATCGAGGTCTTTGTAAGAGGTAAAAAGAACAAGCGTTCCCTTTTTGTGTGCGCTGAGAATTTCCTCTACTAATGAGAGCGCCTGGGGTGAGAAGAAAGGGTCTTTTGGGTTGGGCAGGAAATCGGGAATGAGCACTTTCATCTGTTTGGGATAATCAAAAGGAGAGGATGCAATGTATTCCATGAGCCGGCTCTGCTCGACATCTTCAAGTCCGGTAAGATGTTTGTAGAATTTGAATTCCTGCCGTATCGCAAGGGTGGCAGATGTTAGGATAGCGGTCTCAAGTCTATCCCAGAAATATTTGAAAAGTGGTTCATTGACCTCGATGGGTGCACACACGATCGACGAACGAGGCATAAAATCCGGCTTGAATGAATTGTCCGATGTCTCCAGCCAGAAGGCATAGTTCTCGAAATCCGGACTGAATACATGCTCAAAGCATACAATGAGTTCCACTATCTGATTGATGCAGCCCTCGAGATCAGACATATTCTGATCATATTTTGGAAAGATCTGGGGATTCACATCAAGAAGGAATGTATGCAGTCTGGTGAGTTTTTTGTTTAACTCAGAAAGCGCACTGCTTATGTCCTCAAGCGGGACTTTGACCGGTTTGAACACTTCGAGATTTTGGAAGCGGAGCTTCTTATAACTTCCCCTTGTCAGCACGATCTGTGTCAGATATTGGAAAAAATCTTTCCCCATAGACTCGATAGTATCTATTGGATCTTCGCATTCATCAAGAATGCTTTTATATGTTTTCTTTTTCTCCTCGGTCAGCGTGCTTTTTGTGATGCCGATCCGGAGGTTGTTTATTATACCATATTGAAATTCTCCCTTAGTGAGAAGCTTACGTGTGATATTAAGAAGATCGGGCATTGTGATAGAAAAACCGAAATAGACAGCTGCGGCATTAGGAAGATTGTGCGCCTCATCGATCACAAGGTTGGTGTAATTTCCAAGTACTGAAAACTCATTTGCAGCATCAGAAAGTAGCAGAGCATGATTGATCACCACAAGGTTTGCCTTTTCAGCGTGTTTGCGGATCTTCATGACAAAGCAATCTGAGTTATAAGGACATTTCCTGCCGTGGCATGAGGTACCGTCTGAGGCGATTTTTGTCCATAATCCGCTCTGGTATGGTTTGTAAGAGTGATTTTCTTCTACATCTCCGGTTTTGGTCATCGCTGCCCAGATAATGAGATTGAGCAGGAATTTCATCTCATATTGTGTGAGATGCCCATTGATGTCCGAAAGCACATTATACCATTTTCTCATGCAGAGGTAGTTTGATCTGCCTTTCATAAGTACTGCAGAGAACGTAAGGTCTGTGGTTTGCTGAATCGCAGGAATATCTTTGAAGAAGAGCTGCTCCTGAAGATTTTTTGTATTTGTAGATATAATAATTCTCTGTTTGGAAAATTTTGAATAATAGATGGACGGAATGAGATAAGCAAGTGATTTGCCGACGCCTGTCCCTGCTTCGATTAGAAGAATATTTCCTTCCTGGTATGCTTCAGTTACCCAGGCAACCATATCGATCTGCCCTTTACGATGTTCATATTTGCCGAAATTTTCTGCGAGTGAACCACCTTCTTCGAAAAGCTGCAAAATTTTATTTTCATCAATAACCGCACCCGGAGGTTCGCCCTTTTCAATATTTGTGATATAATTGGGTCTGGTAAAAAAGGGAGTTGTGGGAGCGCTTTGCTGCTGCCTTTGCAGATACATTTTTGTCAGATAGCCGAGTATCTTTTTCAGGTATTCCAGCATTGCATTCTGCCGATAAGCGAAAGCGGCGATCTCTTCGATCTGCTTCACCAGCTTCAGGTCGATATATTTTATTATAAAATCAGTAATAGAGTGGAAAATTTCACCTGTTGCTTGGGCATCATTCTGTGATCTATGTGCCTGCTGATTAACAATATCAAAATATTCGGCTACTGAACCAAGAGAATGAGATTTCAGATGCGGGAGGAATATTCTGGAAAGATCCAGCGTATCATAATATTTGTTTTTGAGTGGAGAAAGGTAGCACTTGCCGAGAGATTCGTTAAGAAATTCGATATCAAATCCTGCATTATGAAAACAGAGCGGAGTATTGCCGATAAATTCAATAAAATCCTGCAATGCCATCTTAAGCGAAGGGGCATTAACAAGATCTTTATCAGTAATATGAGTGAGGACTTTTATTGCATCGGGCAGAGGTCTGTTAATATGGATAAAGGTTTGGAATGATCGCATCTGTTCGCCATCCTTGAAATGGACAGCGCCGATTTCGATCAAATCCTCTTTTGTTGCATCCAGACCAGT
>MVCT01000091.1 GCA_002049945.1 Candidatus Cloacimonas sp. 4484_140 | reverse complement strand
TTTTGCCTTCAGGAAGTTTATTGTTTGTCCGCAGGAAGCAGGTTTATGCATTTTCCAATCCGAATAGCTGATGAGCGGTCCGCACTCTGTCATACCGTAACCAATAGTAATAGGAAATTTGATGCCCTGGAAAAAAGCTTCAGCTTCTTCATTCAAAGCTGCTCCGCCGACTACGATCTCGTAGAAATTATCGCCAAATGCAGTAACCAGTTTTTTCTTGATCTTGTTTTTGATCACGGATTTCAAACCCAAATGCAGTAACCAGTTTTTTCTTGATCTTGTTTTTGATCACGGATTTCAAACCGGGGAGAGCGATAAGAACCTTCATGCTTCCTTTATCAAGAACCGGCTTGACCTGCTTGCGATATATTTTCTCAATGATAAGCGGCACCGAGAGAATAAGATGTGGTTTCACATCTGCAAATGCCTTCAGGATGATCTTGGGTGAAGGCAACTTCGTAAGAAATGTAATATGACAACCAAGTGTGAATGGGAATAGAAATTCAAATGCACATCCATAAGCGTGAGCGAGCGGCAGGAATGAGAGAATTCGTTCTCCTGCTTTTAGCGGCATGTGCTCATGAGCATACACGATATTCCCGATCAAGCTGTTATGAGACAGCATCACGCCTTTGGAAAATCCAGTCGTGCCGGATGTATATACAATAGCTGCCAATTTGTCATTAGTGATTTTTTCAAAATTGAAAAAGCCTGGAGTCAGTTTTTTTGCAAATTCCGTATCCCATTGTATGGCTGCTTTTGTGATGCCTTCTTTGAAAGATTTATGCTTTTTGTAGAGTATTGAGAAATCTTCAATAGCAAAAATAACATCTATGTTTGGAATTTTAGCTTCATCAATATCCTCATAAAGTCCATCGCCGACAAACAACATTCCCGAGTCCGAGTGATTCAAAATATGATGAATATCATCGGCTTTAAAATCTGGAAGGATCGGCACAATAACTGCACCGTATGTGACTGCTGCGAGATACGTAATTGCCCAGTTCGCCGAGTTCTTTCCCAGCACTGCTATCTTGGCACCTTTTTTCATGTCGAGGGCTTTGAATATATGATGGAGCTTCAGAATTTCATTTGCGGTCTGCCCGTAGGTTAGCGTATCACCTCTGTAATTTGTAAATGCCTTGAGTTCCCAATTTTCTTTGATCCCTTTCTCAATAAAATCAATAAAGTTTTCTTTTAACATGGCTACTCCTTCTTAATTTTTTTCGAAAAAAATCATACTGATAATTCCCTTTCGTGAGCTTTGACCACGTAGTCAAAAAGCTCTTTCCCAAAATCTGAAACCACGGTCACTTTTTCAAAGTCGATATCAACATTGTTTAGATATTGCAATCTTATGACATCTCCGTCAAACATTTCAGGAATAATACCTGCAAAGAAAAATCCCATCATTTCCAATGGAGCGCAGATCTGTTGCGTCATCGGGTGGCTTAAAGGCAGATCAACGTAGATGCAATCGATCTTTTGAAGGCAGAGTTCATGCAGCCGGAAACTGAGAAGTTCTACAATGTCATTTCCGAATTGCGAAACTTTCATAAACGCCCTGCCTGGTTCAGTCTGCACCTTTACATCAACCTGTGATTTTTGGTCTATGTTCTGTAAAATTTCTTGTTTTGTTGCTTTTTCTATCATTCTATTCAATCCGCTTTTTTCGTATATCTTCATTATCATTGCCTTATGGTGAAAGGGCGGATATACTTTTTTCTGCTCTTCGTCTTTCAGTTTGAGATAGAAAAGTACTGTTGTTTGCCGTTTGGTTCTTTGCTGTTTCTCGATCTTCTTGAAAAACATTGTCGAGGGCGTGAACCCGATCAGAAAACCCGTTTCATGAGCGCCAAGTGAGATGTTGCCTTTTTGCGTGTAGGGATGTACTGCGACGGCTTCGCTGTATATGCCTGCCATATTTCTTTTCTTTGCATAATCTATAAGAAAAAGCTTTGTTTTTTTGAATATCCCGTGTCCTCGATAGCGTGGATCAACCACAGCCATTCCTGTTACGTCACCTATAGACCTCGTTCTGGCAAATGTCTTCACGGTTTCCCTAACAACATTTATTCCCCTCTCATCGCTTGCATTCAGCTCCATAAGATCTGTACATACATCGAGCCATGGAAACTGCGTCATCAGCAGTCATCAAGCGGTATGTTAGCTCTACTTCTTCTTTTGCTGATGGGGCTTTTTTCTGCTTATCTTCAACCTCTTCAAATTCGGTTATATTCTTGTACGGAAGATTTTTTACAAAAATCACCTCTTTGCCTTCTCGCCCGAGATTAACAAAATGAATTTCGTCCGCGAATGCATTCATAAGGACCATGCCCAGTCCAGAATTCTCTCCTGGTTTGATCTTATGGAAATCGAAGGGCAATCCTTTATCTCTTATGGAAATTACAAGCTGTCCTGGCTTGCGGATAATAATGATCTCAAAATTCCCTTTTTCGTCTTCATCAAAAGCATGCTCGATGACGTTCAGGCATGCTTCTTCCACGATCAGTTCGAGTTTTTGGGCATCTTCTTTTGGCAGCCCGATAACGACTGCAATATCCTGAATGAAATCCATTGCGAGTGGCAAATACTTCCTGTCTGCAACGAGGGTTAATTTTGCCAGTTGTGTTTCATAAGAAAGTTCTTCCATAAGCATCCTTTTATGGTTTTTGCTCTTGATATATTTCTTCGAGTTCATTATTATTTGAAATTGATTCTGCAAGGGTTTCCATTAATTCATTATTCATAACGCTTTTCATAATTTACCTTCCCCGATTTGAGAAATTAATTGCCAATAATAAAATGCCTCTGGCAAAGAATTTTTTAAACGATTTAAAATTTTATATTTCCCGGTAATTTCTAAATCTTTTAATTTCGATATTTTTCCAGGAGTATATTTAAATTTTTCAAAATCGATTTTCGAATCGTACAATAATGCATTTGCTAAAAAAGCTGTTTTTGCTGCTGGTATTTTTGCCGTATCTAATGAAAACGACTCGATTAAAAGATAATTAATCAAATTCCTGCAACCAGACCTGAGCATTTCTAATTGATTATTTGAGATACTTCCCTTTAAACCGGACTGACAAATCAAGAATGAAGTATCGATCGAATCATTCAAAGTTTCTTCAATATCAAATTCAGCTTCTCTTAATTCACATTCAAAGAAATGAATTTTTTTATATGATTCCTTAATTTCTTGCAAATTATCAGCAAATTCAAATAAATTTGAAACATCGTATAATTGTTTAACAATACCTGTTTTTCTTGCAGCACTTTTTTCATCAAAAGGAGTCCCAATTGTATTTGGAGCAAAAGCTGTTAATTTGTCAGCTAAAATTGAGTTAATACATGGTAGTTTAACTTGAATATTTATAGATGTTTCAAAGAAAGGAGTTGTTAATTTTGTTAACTGGATTTTATGATATTTATGTTCTTTTAGAATAATATCCAATAAGATATACTGGTTCTGAACTTTAAATACCGAATCATAATAGAACTTAAAGTGTTTTATACAAGGTTTATCATTATCACGAATATCAGCTTCAATTCGTGTGAATCTGGTATCAGTAATAATTGTATCTAATTTTGAAATATCGATCTCTCCAACTATATCAATATCGATAGATAATCTTTTTGGTTCGGGTAAAAGAAGCAACAAACTTGTTCCACCTTTAAAGACAAAATCCATTCCGGATTTGACCAGAAGGGAAAGCAGCTCAAAAGCATATATTGTTTTTTCTACATATTCCGAATTCGCTTTTTTGTAAATATTTCGGAAATTCTGTATGTAACCTTTCTCGAAACAAATCTCTTTTATCATTTTTTATCTTTAACCCCTGTCCTCTCTGCGCAATAATTGTTTAATATTGCGTGAAGGGGACAGTTCTTCGATAGTTTTCTGCGCCTTATATAATAAGTGATTAAGTCAACCTGAACAGAATTATATCCTGCTATATTTTCAAATATTCTTTCATATTCCCATTCATCCATAAATTGTAAATTATCCTTTTCAATATATATATCAACTAACATTTTTTCTATTGTTGAATGATTATTTTCTTTTGGTTCTAAGGATATTGAAGGACGGAGAATGGAAGTGTCCCTTTCCACATTAAATATCTTTTCTGCTTCCTGTCGGGATGGATTTAATATTACATTTTTACCTTTAATTATCAGTTTTTCATAAATCGTTTGCAGGTAATCTTTGTCTGCATAGATAAACGTGAAGAACCGGGTGGGAATATGGTGAAAATAGGGAAGTAGCTGTTCTGTACTCCAGACGTTGAACTCAAGCAGAGGAAATTCTCGCTTCAATAAGTTAATAATATTTCTAATTGGTTTCGTATCTAATTTAAAAACATTCGGTAAAAATGAATACCAACCTCTACCAGCGGAAAATATAATATCATCCTTTTTAAACCTGGAAAGATTTTTCTTTAAAGTTTCAGGATTATAATCCGGAAATTGTTTGAACAAATCTTCTTTTAGTTTTTTTAAACTGAAATATTTCTTCCCTGAATTCTTATATTCTTCGATCAAATTTTGTAATATTTCCTTTTTCAATTTAAACTGTTGCTCCTTTTTGATTTACATTTTGAGACTAATAATTTATTATTATTTGGTAATATATTGAGATATTTGGGAATAGTAAAAGAATTTATTCCTTTCGCTAAAAAATATTCAATATTAGAATCAGATTCCGGTTTCCTATATTTTAATGCATTCTTTTCTAAAAGGGATTGCCATTCTCCAGCTATAGTCAATGATTCATTCACAAGTATGCTTAACAATTCAAAAACTTGATAATATATTGAAAGTGGCAAAGCTCGCGAACACAAGATGCTCAGAGCATCGTGTGAAAACAGTTCTTTATTACCTTTAAAATATAATGATTCCATCCTGACACCAATTATGAGTTTAATCCTCTTTTTAATTATTTATGTCAATTTTAATAGAACATATAACTTTATATCAATACAGAGCATAATACAAATAGTGTGTACTTTTATTTCTTTTTCTTCCTGCTCGTCTGAAATCCTGCAGCGGTGCCGATCAAAGCTCCCACAACTACCGGGCTGGCAAATGCCTCCTGCCAATCCGGACCCAGAAATATTTTGCTGATGATGAACCCCGCAACAAGCCCTGCCACCAGACCGATCAAAACACTGGAAACTCTTTTCATTTTTTATCCCTTTTAAATATTTAATAACTCTCTTACTTCATCCGCTGCTTTATAAAACTTCTTCGGCATTTTAATTCGCCAATCCTTCATGCCGTCGAGAAGAATAATATTCACTCTTTTTGCCGAGATCATTTTTATAAAATATTTATATTCGATCTGGCTTGTAAATCTTACATAGCTGTTATTGTTCTCAGAAGCAAGGGACTCTACCATGGACGGTGCGACTGCAGCAGTGTCGTTGAGCACGAAATAAAGCACGAGTTCTTCATTGAAGGGTTCATTCTTTTCAAGAGTATAGCTAAAATTAACAGGATCTTTGGGCTGTGCTTTCCTGCTTATCCGTACTGTGAAATCTATACTGAATTTAATTCCTTCGTCTTTCCACTCGATCGGACGAACGAAATACTGATTTGAATTTTCCGAGAGAAAGAAAACCTCGATATACTTTCCACTTGTTACACCAGGTATCAAGTTTGTTCGTGAAGCGCAGTGGGTGAGCACAAATATGCTGATCGCGCAAGATATAACTAAAAGGTGTCTTGATGAATTGATTTGCATATATTTTATTTATTAACAACAGTTTAAACTTATGAAACTTAGCATTATGATTAAAACGTTTGTTATTTCAACGGCTTCAGAAATTTATTGCCATTATAATGTATCATATGCTCAGGACGATCTGCTATCCAAATATCAGTATCCCAAGCAATATCTTTAGCATATTTCAAGAATGTTTTAAAATCTGGAAATGCTGATATAAAAATTTTATGTGATTTATTTTTGTTAAGTAATTTTTTAAGTTGAACAAACCGTGTATGGCTTACAGGTCCATGACTTGTAACTGCTTCAATTAAATATAGCCAGTCCCTTTCCTCAAGGTATAATACAATATCTGGTAGCTTGCCATGTTGGGTTATATCAATATTCAATTTCTTTATATTTTCAGTATCGATAAATAAATGTTTTAGTGTAGTATCACCCATATAAAGCAAAACAGCTCCTGGGGCAAATAAAGGACCAAATTTTTCATAAATTTTTATTTGCAATTCGTTATGTTTGCCTGGGGACAACTTAAAATCTTTCCCATTTATAGAAATTGGAACGTGTAATGCCTTTCTCTTTTTATGATATTTTTCAGTTAATGTTCCAATTTTTTTGAGATATTCCGAGATCCTATTTTCCCAATCTTGACTCTTATAACTTTTAATTACTTCCAAACTTTCGGGTGTCAGAGAGTAATTTGTTAAAGGACTATTCGTTGGTCTAGATGGATCATCTACATTTCGTATTACGATCCCAGCTTGTTCAAATTGATGTATTGTCTGCCTACGGATTGTCTCACGGCTATTTTCTGCATATTCAAATTTATAATAATGCTTAATAAACTCTATTATCTCATGAATAGTCATTGGTTTGCTTTCTGCTTTATTCCAAGAACTATTTCTTTTTAAATTTGCTAATGCTATAAGCGTTCTGGCAGATCGATCATTCTGTTGCTGTTCTGGCAAACCAAATGCGACTAAAATTTCTTTTGCGGACTCAATCTTTCCCATTATGACTCCTTATATTGTATTTTTCCAAAATTTAGGATTTTTGATATTATTTCGTCTATCATTTTTTGATTTAATGAATTATTGATAACTTCAAGATGTTCGCCAATCGCCTGTATTTCATTTAGTTTCGGAAAGGGTAAATTTTCTATTTCTTTTGCATTAACTTGTGTATTTCCATTAATTGTTCTAAAGTAATTATCAACGAATGTAGAATTCAGATAAGCCATAATACCCAGTACCTCTTTCTTTGAAATATAATTTTTTGCATTCTTTATGTAATTTAAATGATTCTCAAAAGTAATATAGGGATAATCATATTTTTCAGAAAAATAACATGAAGCATAAATTCTTTTTTTCTGTTCTTTAGACGAAAATCTCTTAACTAATACATAATTTTTATTAGGTAATATTAATTTTTCCGTTTTTTCACAAAGTTTTAAATATTGGGGTTTCTTAAAGTCCTTTAATGGAAATACTACAGAATAATCTTTTAAGTTATTCATCCAGATTAACGGTATGGCTATATTTTGATTGGAATTTTCAGCAAATAATAGATTTTTTTTATTCCTGAAACTCACAACGGGACCCGTAGAGATTTTGTAACCTAAATCCATAATGGTATTATCCATACCTCGCATAATTTTTATAATTTCTACATCTTCATTATTTGTAGGTATGCATATTATTTTTTCTCTATCTTTCGGATTAATAACAATATCTGCCTTGGCTTCAAAAGAGATCGATGACATAATATCTGATTTATTGCTCTCAGATATTGATATTGTATCTTTATCAGCTTTTTTCTCAAATTTTGTAATGATTGTTTCTTGAAGTACTTTGTTAGAAAATGTTTCATT
>MVCT01000006.1 GCA_002049945.1 Candidatus Cloacimonas sp. 4484_140 | reverse complement strand
AACCGAATAAAATCAAGGTGTGGGATCGGGGCGAGGAATTCGAGGGATTGCTCGATTACACTGGTGGGAAGCATCAAGGGATCGCCACCGCTGATAAGCACATTATTTATTTCCGGGTGTGCTTTGATATAATCCGCTGCATCACTGAAATTGCAGATGATCTCTTTGGATTTCAATCCAACCAAACGCTTTCGGAAACAGAACCTGCAATAGGAAGCGCAAAGATTTGTCGAGAGAACGAGCGCAGTCTGCCCATACTTATGCTGCAGACCTGAAAGTTTTGTATGTTTGGATTCATCACTTGTGTCATAAGAACCGGACAGGTCGAGCTCCCGGGCAGAAGGGAAAACCATCTTTCTTAGGGGATCTTTCGGGTCTGAGAGATCGATAAGAGAAAGATAGAATTTCGAGATAAGCATGGGATGACGCTGTACGACTTTCCTGAGCTGCATCTCCTCTTTGGGTGTGAGGGAAATGTATTCCTTCAGCTCATCAATAGTTGAAATAAAATCTTTCTTGTTCTTTGAATATTTCATAACTTTTTGCTCGTGAAATTAATTGAATTATCAAATTATGCTACACTTAATAATATAGTCTTTATAGATGGATATGTTGTCAACTAATTTTTTAAATTATGCAGAACTGGATTCCCGATCCAGTCTCCATTTCACTACGCCCCGGCAGGGGGCTCAGGAATGACACCTTTTTTCCTCGTTCCCAAAAGCAAACCATAAAAAGAAAATTGTCATTCTTGAGCACATTCGTTTCATTCAGTATAAACTCCGCGAAGAATCTCGCAAGTACGATAAATCATCAATCATGGATATCCTTCCCGTCTCCATTTCATTACGCCGTGGCAGGCGGTCGTTTCACTCCCTCGAGGATGACAAATCTTAGTTTTTCAAATTTATAATAACTGAAGTAACTTAGCAGATATTATAAAAAGCTAAATATGATTTTTAAGTGATTTCCGCTCCTGAGAAACTTCAGTAAAGTATTTTCTTTATTTGTGGTAAAATGTCTTTTATTTTAAGTTCCGTAAACCTGTGAACAATGTGCATCATATTTTTTGTAGTCTCGCAATGATGCCTTCGCTCATGGGGAACCAGAATGCTGAAGGTGCTCATTGGAGTGTAACGCATATAATGCAATAAAGGAGTATTGGGTGATATGAAAAGCTTACAAGATTTCAGCAATTCAAGTGCCTGTTCAAGGTTTTTAATAAGCTGAAAATCCGGTTTGACATCAAATTTTTTATATGAGAGCTTATCATAATATCGCGCATCATGATCTGTCAGAACGACATCGTAAGAATAACTTTTTTGAAGAGCATTTGTAAGTGAATAAATATGCTTCTTTAAGAAACGCGTACCATGGATTCCCGGTGAAATATCAATGCAGATAACGCACTTTTCTTTTGATTCTTTATCTTGATTAATTGGAAAAATGTAATTCTCAATAAAAGAATTCCACTCTTTTGAAATCCCTGTGAGTTGCGATGCAAAGGAAAAAAATTGGTAGTAATATGATTGCAGTTCATTTGCAGAAATTATGCAATTCAATAATTTGGTATCGCTGAAAGAGCTCATCCCAGCTATGACTGCATTGCTCATTTTTTTCAAAAAGGGTTTTGCTTCCTTTTGAATCCTCTTTGTGAGAAACACGATAAGTTCAATTGATTCAACATCTTGACCTGCTCTTAGTTCTGCAAAATCAATAAAAGTGAAATCTTTGTCTGGATAAAGCTGATCAATGAAGAAATCCCATTTCTTTTTATGTAGTACAATGATAGGATTCTTATAGGATTGAAGCAGAATTCCGAGTCCATAGAGAGATTCCATGAATTCAACAAAGCCAGCAGAGCATATTATCAAAACTGAGGATGGCTGCGAGATTTTCCGGCTGAAATTATGAGCCGGTTTTTCTTTCAATGTGTTTTTGCGAGGCAGGATGGACATACTATTTCTCACTTTTCTTTTTTTGCTGTTTTGTTGCAAAGGGCAGTGATATGAAGAAGGTCGAGCCCTCGCCTTTAACGCTTTTCACCCACATCTTTCCATCGTAATGCTCAACAATAGTTTTTGTAATAGGCAGACCAAGCCCAAGCCCTGATGATTTGAATTCTGTCACACCGGAATGATGTGCTTTGATGTCTGCAACTTCATAGAATTCGCGGAAAATATTATCCAATTCATAGGAAGGAATGCCAATGCCGTTGTCTTTTATGTAGATGATAAGAGACTCCCTGTCCTCGGCTTCTTCCTTGCGAAATCTGGATTTTCGTGCCCCAATTATTATTTCGCCGTAATCATCCGTATATTTGATCGCATTGAGTACAAGATTTTTTATGCCATTGATAAGAGTGATACGTTCTCCCATTATCGGCTTGAGCCCTTTTGCGATTTTCAGAACGAGCTTTTGTTTTCGTTTTTCTGCAAGGACATGAGTTTCTTCACACACAATTTTCAGAATATCTTCAGGATCGATCAACTCTTTTTCAAACTGAATCCCTCTTGTTCCCAGGGCATTCATTTGAAGGATATTATTGATCGCATGAAGCAGACGATCCACATTCCTGTCCATGATGTTTATCGTATTTTGACGAACATTATCTGGAATTTCCGGGTCTTTCAGGATCGAAATATATCCCTTCAAGGTTTGGATTGGAGTATTAAATTCGTGAGAGGAAATATTTATGAACTGTGCACGTTCCTGGTCTATCTTGAGTAGCTCCTGATTGGCGATACGAAGTTTTTCGTAATCCAGGGAATTCTTGATCGCAGTTTCTGACATAAGAATGAATATCTCCAGCAGTTTCTCATTAAACCGCATGATCTTATTGATACTTGTCAGGTTATCGAGATAGAGGAATCCGCATATTTCGTTATGCACATTAAGTGGTGAGCAATATACGGATCGAAGATCGTTCCGTTGTATGCTTTCCGAATCCGAGAAACGCCGTTCCTCAACTGCGTCGAAGGTGCTCAAAGGAACTTTTGATTCATACACATCTTTCAGCACGGTTTTGCTTATTTTAAGATTGTCCCTGTCGATCTTTTCACCAGTGCTAAGAAGCGCTACATCAAAGACAAAATTCTTGTTCTCATCCAAATTGATAAAGAATCCACGCTCTGCTCCCGACAGTTTAATAGCATTGAGTGTGATCTGTTTTTTTAATTCTTCCAGATTCATGATCTGTAAAATATCCCTGCTGATGGTTATTAGATTTGAAAGCTGCTCACGCTGTTCAAGAACCTCCTCATACTCTCCGATTTTTCTCAGAATAATTGTGAGATACAAACAGGAGATTTTGATGATAAGTTTTTCCGATTTTGTGAAAGGATATTCGCCCATGTCAGCAAGAATGAATACTCCTTCGAGTTCATTTTTCAACTTGAGTGGGGCAAGGCAGAAATGTTGATCCTTCACAGTGTAATACTGGCATTCCAGCTCGGTGCGAAGTTTCTCAAAATGGCTCTGATGTATGCTTGTCAGTTCATCTTTTGTGAGCTGGTTGCTGACCCAGAACTCTCCTTCAGAATCTTTATTTTCATATAAAATAATACCAAATTTATCAATGCCGACGACTTCAAGAATATATTTCTTCAAATAGAATCTAATCTGATTAACGCTGGAAATGTGTAGCAGATCAAAGAAATAATGCTGTAGTTTAGCTGAAGAAATATGAGCCCTTGGTTCAATGATTTTGTGCATTTTTGAGCTGGATTGCAGGGCATCAAAATGAAAAACTTTCTTAATCCTCTCTTGGTCTTCTTCGGACAGACCTCGCAGGATCACGTTAAGTTTTCGATAATATTTCCGTCTGAATTTGTACTCCGGATTTTTCAGATGCAATGTTTTGTAGATCAGCGTGATAAGAATCAGACTTTCGCATTGTAGATTCCAATCCTTCATTTTCTTGGCAATAGTTTCTGCCTTGAGAAGTTTGCGGATGACAATTCTGAGGTTCATGTCTGCTTTTCGAAGCATGATCTTGGCTTCAAGAACACGGGCATAATTATCCCAACGCGAAAACTCATTCTTCACAGCCAGTGCATGCGCCTGCTCACAGCATATTTCTGCTTGTTTGAGATCTTTTGCAATATAGTATGTATCTGCAAGATTGAGATAGGACATCATTAGAGCATATTCATTCTGATTTTTCTTTGCCAGAGTTCCTGCTTTTTTAAAATTATTTATTGAGAGAGAATATTTTTTATCACCCCGTGCCAGCCAGCCCTCCAGTTGATGCATGAATTCCTTTTCCAGAGAGGTGCTGATCTTCTCCCTTTTGATCTGTTTATAAATGGATTTCAGTTTTTCGTGGTTATTAGAAATAACGAGCCAGATGCAATAATTTTTCAGATACGAATTGATATTTTCGATAACGTGCTTTTTGAAGTAATAATCACAGCGTGTATGCAGGAATGCCAGGAATTTTGCTGGAGTAAGTATGCGAAGTTTCAAGAAAGAAGAGCGGTTGTAAATCTTATCGATGAGTTCTGTGTATTTGAGTTCTTTTGCGATCGAGAGTGCAGCATTATAATGACTTTCTGCTTCCCTGAAGTCGCCTAATTTGAATCGCGTTTGGGCAATATTCAAGTTCACTTCTGCCATACCGGGTGTGAAGTTTATTTTCTTAAAGTAGGTTAGCGCTTCCAGAGATTTTTCTAATCCTGCTCGCAGAGCACCCTGCTTCATGTTGAGATATCCCCAATGGGAAAGCACGTTTGCTTTATTGAGAATATCACCTTCCTGTGAACTCACAGCAGCAGCTTCTTCGTAATGCCGGATCGCTATTTCCACCTTGTTGAGAATATTGTAGGAGTCACCGAGCACCTTTAGAATGCGACCAAGCTGGGTGAAAGCTTGTTGAGATTTCGCAATTTTTTGTGCTTTTTTCAGCTCCTCGATTGCCTTTTCATAAGCGCCTATTGCATAAAAATAATCTCCGCTATACTGATAGAAGTTGATCTCCTGTAGGGGTGTCAGTTTTTTCTCTAAAAGTATCTGAAGAACTTCGTTTGCCCTTTCTTCCTCATGGGAAAAATTATAGAGCTCCAGTTGAGTGAGCAATATATCATTTTCATCATAAGAAAATTTTGATTTTTGAAGGGTGATAAGAGCTTTCTTTGCAGTAGTAAAGTTTCTGCAAGCCATTTGGCAGCGAGAATTTAGAAGTAGGAGATCAGGATTTTTACGGATGAAGGGAGCATATTGGTCGCAGCAAATTTCTTGCAGGTCACACTTATTAAGAAGTATGCTTAATGTGAATAGTACTTTTAGATAATCCTGCACTGTTTGTGCCTTAAGTTTATCTTTTACATTATTGATCTTCAGCAACCCTTTATAACAGGAATTCCATGCTTCAATGATATTTTTGTGTTCGATGAATGTTACTGTTTTTAGAAGATAGTAATGAATTTCCGATTCATAATCTTTTACCAGCTCGCAATGCGTGATAATGTCATCCATAATAGCCGGCTTGGTAACTTGCTGCCCTTTGAAATAGTCTATCACTTCCCGTGAAATTTGCTTTTTCTGGGCAGTGCCGATCTTCTTTGCAAGCTCGGATTTTAGGGTTGGGTATATGAATTTGTAATAGCCGTCATCAGCATAATCTTCGTTTTTTACTAAAATATCAAGTGTTTCGACATCCTGCATAAAGAAGAACAGATCCTTGGAATCGGTCAAATGGAGAATGGTCTGTATGATCTGAGTTGAAAGAGGAACCTGCAATACTGAGAGCTGCGACAGTAAATTCTTGATTTTGTCTGGAATAAGTGCGATCTTCTCCTCAATGGCAGCTTGTATTTTTTGCGGAAGCTCCACATCCAGAATATTAACATTAAAATACCAATTTTCTTCGTTATCAAGAATTGTTTTTTTCTCAATAAGTTGAGCAATGAGTTCAAGTATGAAGTGCTGATTACCATTTGTGATCATATAAATCTGTTCGAGAAATTCCTCCGGACATCCTTTCCCCAGGATTTCAGTTATAAAGAGAAATGATTCGGTTCGGGAAAGAGGTTCTATATGGATTTTATGAGCAGTTTCAACAATATAGGGATTATAGGAGCTGACGATAATTACAATAGGGTGGTTGGGAAGATCCGCAGAAATATATTTAAGAAAATTGATGGTAGATTCATCAACTTTATCAATATTAGTGATGAAATACACAATTGGTTTTGTTGATGAAAAACAGTACATGTATTCCTTTGCCAGCTCATAATCTCTCATGAGATCTGATTCAGCTTCAGTGATCTTCAATGATTTTTCTTCGGATTTAAAGAGGAATTCGCAAAATTTATTCGAGGCAGATTGCTCAAAAAAGTGCTTACCCTTTTCATCCTGAGAAAGAAAGATCTCCTTACACAGCATGAAGAATGGATCGCGATGCTGATCGTTGCAATTGTAATAGAACACATGGTAATTCTCAGAAAGAATATACCATTTTATGTATTGCATAAGATTGGATTTCCCTACACCTTTCTCGCCAGTCACGAAGATGATTTCTCCCTCCATGTTCTTAACTTCATTGATCTGATCACGCAGAGTTATAATATCCTTATCTCGGAAATGGAGCTGCTTGGATTCTATCTGTTTTACGAGAGGTGGTTCAATACTGAGAGGAAATTTCTTATCCTGCATCTCGTTGATATAACGAATGATTTCCTGCGTATTGCTGATTCGCAGTGATGGATTGAATTCAATAAGATGGAAGATAAGGTCTTCGAGCTTTTTATCGACTGCCGGATTTATCTTGGTGGGGAATTGGGGTATGATATTTGGGATTTTCTTATCGGACATGAGCTTGATCTCTTCTCTGGAAAAAGGAAAAGTGCTCGTCGAAAGGTAATACATTATCACACCCAAGGCATAGAAATCACTTTTGGGAGTGAAGTATGATCCCTGAAGAAGTTCGGGTGCGATATAGGGCAAACTTACCACTTCACCTTCAGGATATGCATCTGTTTGTGAGATAATTTTGTTGAATCCATAATCGCAAACTTTTACATTGATCTCATCGCCGATCTTTTTATAGAGAACGTTTTTGAGTTTCAGGTCTTTATGAATAATATGATGGGAATGAAGATGGTTCAGTGCATAGCATATTTGAGTTATAAGCTCAAAAAATTCCGGTTTATTCTTCTTACTTAAATGAAAATTTTGCAATCCTCTGCTCTCATAGAATTCGGAAAGCAGATAGAGACTATTCTGGTAAATTCCGTAATCGTAGATCTTTATGAGATTAGGGTGAGATATTTTTGTGATCTCTCGCATCACTTTAGGATTCATTTTCTCACGAATATCTTCGATAGGTATTTTATCAAATATTTTGACTGCAAAGGTTTTTTTTGTAGCGATATCTTCCACACTATATACGGTCCCGAAGCTACCGCTACCTATTTTTTCCTTTAACTCGTAATGTAATGCTATCAAGTTCATGAGAACTCCTGTATAGAACTAAAAAAATTCAATTCTTTCTTATATTCTTCAAAAAAACATTTGTCCAGACATACAATAAACTGTCAATAATTAGTGTGTGATACATGCCGTAATAGAGGAATCAAATTGAAATAAATTTGACAAAGCAACCCCATAACAAAGAAATTTACTACTAAGTATGAAAACAGGAACCCACATGAAAAAAATATTTTTATTAGTGATATGTTTCGCTTTTACGACCAGTCTTTTTGCGATCAGTGAAGATGCTGGAACGACTGCCTTCAATTTTCTCAATATTCCGATGGGTGCACGTAGTGCGGGTATGGGAAATACTTTTACCGCAATTGCAAATGATGCACTAGCGCCGTTCTGGAATCCCGCAGGTCTGCCAAATATTCGAGAACGTCTTCTTCAGATCACCTATATGAATTACTTCGCAGGATACAATGGTGGTGCAGTAAGTTATACCATGCCTCTCAATGAAGGAACGACTGTTGCATTTTTCTCGAAATTTATCGGAGTTGGCGGCATTCCCAAAACAGGGATAGATGAAAATCAGAACCTTATCGATCTTGGTACGTTCGGTTCTTATGATGTGTTATTCGGCGCTTCATATGGGAAATATATTTCCGATATTTTGAACTGGGGAGTCAATATCAAGATCATTTCCGAAACAATAGACGAATATTCATCACAGGCAGTTGCTGCGGACGTGTGTATTCTTCATCAATCCCCTAATCCCAATCTGAAGATAGGGCTTGCAGCCAAAAACCTCGGCATGCAGCTTTCGAAATTCGATCAGGAAAAAGAAAAATTGCCCATGACTTTTACCTTTGGTTTAGCATATAAACTTAATACGGGTGTGATCGCACTAGACATTAACAAACCGATGCATACGGATTTTTATGGTACTATCGGACTGGAAACTACATTTCAAAATAAAATTACAGTACGTGCCGGTTACCGCTCCAACGCCAGTGACTGGAATGTTGGCTCGGGTATAGATTTCCTTTCAGGGATTTCAGCAGGAGTCGGCTTCAGCTGGAAAGATTACAAATTTGACTATGCTGTGAACTCTTACGGAGAATTAGGTTTTATTCATCAACTATCAGTGGGATATCACTTCTAAACATATATGAACCCTCAAAACGACACACCTGCTGATGTGGGAAGAGTTGTCGATATACAGAATGGTCTTGCTGTCGTTGAATATTCACGCTCCGATGCGTGCAATACCTGTAAACTCAAAGCATTCTGTTTTCAAAAAGGGGGAGATGTCAACAAGCTCACTATGAAAAATAACCTCAATGTGAAAAAGGGTGATATGATCCAATTTGAGATAAGTCCGCAGATGCGTATGTTCAGCTCCTTCCTCGTGTTTATTCTTCCTGTTGTTTTTATGATCGGCTCATATTTTTTATGCAGAAGTGCGATCGGTCTTTCTGAAAATATTTCAATAGTTGTATCTCTAATTTCCATTGCTGTTGCATTTATAATTGTAAAAATTATTGACGATCAGATAAAAAAGAAAGCAATGATACAGCCCAAAATGGTGGCGGTTATCGCCCGGAAAATTAAGAATTAAAAATGGAAAATGGAAAATGGAAAATGAAAAATGGAAAATCATTTTAAATTTCGAAAGGAAAAATACGGAAAAGAATTATAATATGAACCACGAAATACACGAAACACACGAAATTAATATAATAACGTTTAGAAGAATATTTTCTTTTAAAACCAGTTTTAGTGCTTTTCGCCTGCCACGGCGTCCTGTCGGGGCGTAGCGTAGCGAAGACTGAAGCGCAGCAAAGACGTGTGGTTAAAAGTATTTATATTTAGGAGATACTATGAATATTACATTAAAAAACATGATCTTTTATGGCTATCATGGACTTCATGAAGCGGAGAGAACCCTTGGGCAGCGTTTTGCCATCGATGCAACTGTTTCAAGTGATCCTGAGCTGGATATCAAAGTAAAATCCCTGCACGATACTATCGACTACACACAGATCTTTGAAGTGGTAAAGGAACATGTAGAAAATTATAAATATCATCTTCTGGAAAAACTTGCAAATGAGATTATTAGCGCAATTCTCAATGATTTTATCCTTGTTCAAAGAGTATCTTTGAAAATCCGTAAAATAGCAGTGCCGATCAATGGTACGCTTGATTTCGTAGAAATAGAAATGCAAAGAGAACGAGAAAAAAAGGAGTAGCCTTCGAAAATATTTTTATTAGTTTGGGTTCGAATCTTGGGAATAAAAGACACTTTATCGAATCAGCTATATCGGCTTTACGAAATGAAAAGAAAATATCAGTGAAACGCATATCTTCGATCATAGAAACTATACCTATCGGTAATGTTCACCAGCCGGATTTTTTGAATTGTATTGTCGAATGTGATACTGAAATGAGTTCTCATGAGCTTATGCAGACACTACTGAATATTGAGAAAAAACTTGGAAGAGAACGAAATGAGAAATGGGGACCCCGCACAATAGATCTTGATATTTTGTTTTTTGATGATGAGATAACCGATACGGAAGTGCTGAAAATTCCACATCCCGAGATCATGAATCGACCCTTTATTTTACAGCTAATGAACGAACTGGCGCCGGAATTTTTGCACCCAAAATTAAATCAAACAATGGAACAACTTTATGACCAAAATTAAAAATAAGTTTATCGCAGTAGAGGGAGTAATAGGTGTGGGTAAGACAACACTGGCAAAACTGCTCGCTGAAAAATTTGAAGCACAGCTTATTCTCGAGATCGTGGAAGATAATCCCTTTCTTTCTGAATTTTATGATGATATTGCAGGGAAAGCATTTCAGACACAGATGTTTTTTCTGCTGAGCAGATACCGCCAGATGAAAAAATATTTCCAGATTGATGCCTTTCAGACTAATATTATAAGTGACTATATGTTCATGAAGGACAGCATCTTTGCTGATCTCACGCTCAATGATGCGGAACTGGCAATGTATAAAGCTCTGTTCACGATTCTAAATGACAAGCTGGTACAGCCCGATCTGATAATCTATCTGCATGCCGATCTGGAACGCATTATTGACAGGATACATTATAGGAACCGCTCCTTTGAGCACAATATCCAACCTGAGTATCTGTCGGATCTTACAATTGCGTATGAGAAGTACATTTCCACTCATAAAGGATGTCCGATAATTAGGGTTGATACCAATAACATCAACTTTACCAAGTCCTCTAAACAATTTGACAAATTGCTGTTTGACATAAAAAAAGTGCTCCAGGATTGAGTCCTATGAAAAGAAATACTTCAATAATCATTTTAGCAGCAGGCAAAGGCGTTCGTATGAAATCGGACTTGCCGAAAGTTGCCCATTTACTCGCCGGAAAGTCACTTGTCGAGCGGGTAGTGAGCACTGCAGAACATTTCAAACCCGAAAAGATTGTGGTTGTAGTCGGCTACAAAAAGAATGTTGTGATCGAATGCCTTTCCGAATTTGATAACATCTCTTTTGTTGAGCAGAAAGAACAGCTTGGAACCGGTCATGCAGTGTATGTAACAAGAGATAATTTCAAAAAATTTGATGGTACAGTCATTATCTTGCCAGGTGATGTTCCACTTTTAAAAGAGAAAACCCTGGAAAATCTTATAAATGTGCATGAAGAAAAAAAAGCTGTTGCGACTGTGCTTACTGTCGATCTAAATGATCCCACCGGCTACGGACGCATAGTTCGCAATGATGAGGGATACGTTGAAAAGATAGTCGAGCATAAAGATGCATCTGAAGAAATTCGAAAGATCAAGGAGATAAATTCAGGCATTTTCTGTTTTGATGCTCAGGAACTTTTCTCTGTGCTTCCGAAGATAGATCAGGATAATTCACAGAATGAGATGTATCTCACCGATGCGCTTGAACTTCTAAAAAAAGAGGGCAAATCCATAGCTGCCGTAAAGGTCGATGATCCGATCGAAGTCGCAGGCATCAACTCAAAAGAGCAACTGCAAGAACTTGAAAAGCAGTATCTAACTTAAAATAAATTAATGGATAAATTATACTCTCCCTGGCGAATTGATTACATTCTCAGTGAAAAAGAGAAGGGCTGTATTTTTTGCATGAAACCGCAAGCTAATGATGACGAAGGACATCTTATCTTAAAACGTGGAAAATTAACTTATATTATAATAAATTTATATCCCTATAATAACGGACATCTGATGGTTGTGCCCTTTCGGCATGTTGCCCGTATGCAGGAGCTTACAGATGATGAATTGTGCGAACTCGGCAAGATGACCCAGTTGTGCGAGAAGGCACTCACAGAAGCATATCATCCTGATGGATTGAATGTTGGTATGAATCTGGGAGAAGCGGCAGGCGCAGGTGTGGCAGATCATCTGCACTTGCATGTGGTGCCGCGGTGGAACGGTGATACGAATTTTATTTCTACGGTTGGGAACACAAGAGTTATTCCCGAAAAAATGGAAGAAGCGTATAAAAAATTGAAAAAAGTTTTTAATACTTATGAGTCTTAAACTCTCAAAACCCTTAAAAATCTTCTTGGCTTTTTTTTTATTCTAAATATACTATTCCTATGCCTGACGATAATTTTACGGACTTTTCCAGATGAAGAAACACATGAAGGTGAACAAATTCCATTTAATGAGATCACTTTGCAGGTGCTCAATGGATGCGGCAAAAAAGGACTGGCACGAGAAGTTCGAAATATACTCATTGATAAGGGATTTGATGTGCTGTCTTTTGATAATGCAGAAAAATTTCTCTATGAGAAAACCGTGATCGTCATAAGGAACATGAATTACGATAAATTTAATATGTTATATAAGGAAATACCTGTCCATAAGGTATATAAGCAGATCAACGAACACTCTCTCTATGATTTTACAATAATCATAGGAAAGGATTATAAGCAAATTTTTGCACTATAAGTTTTTTATATGAAAGAAAATACTACAAAAGAAAAGCTCGAGATCATCACGCAGCTTGCAAAGGATAAGAAAGCAGAAAACGTCATCGTACTTGATGTCGAAGGAACCTCCGACCTGACAGATCAGTTTGTAATTTGCAGTGGTGACGGAGATATACACACGCGTACGATCGGGAAATACGTGATAGAAGAGGCAAAAAAGATGGGAATTCCGATCCATCATAAAGAAGGACTCGAAAATGGAAAGTGGATACTGATTGATTTTGGGGTCATTGTAATGCATATCTTTAATAAAGAAACCAGAGATTATTATAAGCTTGAAGATCTCTGGGAAGAACTGGTTCGTAACAGAAACAAAACAAAGGAATTATAAGTGAGGCAATCTTGATAGATATTATTAAAGAAAAAATATGGCTAAGTCTGAAAGCACTTAAAGTGAAAGCGCCGCCAAAATCCAAGATAAATGTGGAATATCCTAAGCATAAGATCCACGGTGATTATGCATCAAACATTTCTCTCAATCTTGCAAAGAAGATCAGACAGAAGCCTATGACTCTTGCAAAGAAACTCGCTACACATCTTTCTGCTGATCCTCTTTTCTCAAAAGTAACTGCTGAAAAACCCGGTTTTATCAACTTCCATATTGCAAATAAAATTCTATATTCGACGCTTCAGGATATAAATAAACTCGGTCCGAAATACGGAACCGACTACGAGCGTGGCGCAGGAAAAAGAATACTTGTTGAATTTGTGAGCGCCAATCCTACTGGTCCGCTCAATGTGGTGAATGCACGGGCAGCCGCTTTTGGCGATTCCCTTGCAAATATCCTGATCGCCCAGGGTTACTATGTCGAAAGAGAATATTACATAAATGATGCAGGTCATCAAATAGACCTCCTCGTGGAGTCTGTAGAGAATGAGCTTAACCGTCTGGATGAAATACAAGTTGAAGAGCTTCAAGAGGGCTACAAAGGTAAGTATATCACCGAGATCGCAGCTCGTATTCTGGAGGCCGAAGGCACGACAATTCATCAACTTTCCAAGCGTGATATAACTCAAAAAATCCGTGATTTTTCACTGGATATTCTCATCAATGATCAAAAAAACACCCTCTCTTTATTCAAGGTATGCTTCGATAACTGGATATCTGAAAATGAGCTTCGTGAAAAGGGAAGTGTGGAGGATGTGCTTGCATATCTTTCTGAAACAGAAAAGATATATGATAAGGACGGTGCAGTCTGGATGTGCAGTAGTGAATTTGGTGATTCCAAAGACCGCGTGATCATGCGCTCGGATGGGACAGTGACCTATATCATTCCTGACATTGCATATCATATCACAAAATATAAGCGTGGATTTGATCGAATTATTGACATACTTGGTCCTGATCATCACGGGCATATTCCCAAACTAAAAGCAGGTATTGAAATTCTTGGCTATAAGACGTCACTTATGCAGTTTATCTTGCTTCAGCATGTTACTATTCTCATGAATGAAGAAAAGGTAAAGATGTCAAAAAGAGAAGGAAAGCTCATTACTCTTAGGCAGCTTATTGAGGAAGTCGGTACTGATGCAGCGCGATTCTTCTTCCTGATGAGAAAGTCAAATACTCCTCTTGATTTTGACATAGAACTGGCGAAGAAACGATCCTCGGAAAATCCGGTCTATTATGTACAGTATGCACATGCACGCATTGCGAGTATTGAGAAAAAAGCACGTTCGGAAAGAATAAGGGCTCATGATTTCAAACCGGAATATCTGCAACGGCTCGGGCATGATGAGGAATTTGATATTATCCGTATGCTCATGAAATACCCTGAGCTTATAGCACATATTAGTTCTACTTATGATGTGAATCTGCTAACGTCATATTTGATCGATCTTGCTGGAGAATTTCATAAATATTATCAAAAATACAAGATCATAAATAAGAGATATAAGAAACTTTCTCTCGCGCGGCTATTTCTGTGTAAGGCAGTACAGACTGTTATCAGGAACGGGCTTACATTGCTTGGGATTTCTGCACCGAATAAAATGTAGTACATGAGAATTGACAAAGATAAATAACCACACGTCTTCACTGCGTTTCAGTCTTCTCCGCCAGCTGGCGGATGGGAATGCATTATTATTAAAACACTCTTTTGCGTTCCCAAACTGGGGTTTGGGAACGAGATAAAAAAAGTTTAAAATTG
>MVCT01000090.1 GCA_002049945.1 Candidatus Cloacimonas sp. 4484_140 | reverse complement strand
CATATTGTCGTGCTTTTGTACCATTTATAGTGGCAAAATCGGATAAAAATGAATATTAAAAAAGAACCACAAAATTACTTTAATTCATGGAATATGAAACAAATTTTGAGAATTAAGAATTTTCTATTTTTGTTTTCTAAACAGGGGCACATTTATTATTGCGTTCCCAAGCAGGGGCTTGGGAACGAGTGCGATCTTGGGCTTGGGAACGAGTGTATGTTTGGGAACGAGTGTACGTTTGAGAACGCATATACCTTTGGGAACGAACTCTTGAATTATCCCTAGTTTTATTTTCGTGTTTTTTCGTGCCTTTCGTGGTTAAAAATAGGAGATAAATGAAAAAAATACTTGAAAAACTCGGTATTAAAGAAGTGAATCATGGTGCTTATTGCGGAGAATGGCTGCACACAAATGGCGAAGAAGTAACAGTTTATTCTCCCATCGATGATTCCATTCTTGCAAAAGTGAAAACTGCAACTGCCAAAGATTATGACATCGTTGCAGAAAAAGCTCATAAAGCGTTCAAAATCTGGAGAGATATTCCTGCTCCACAACGTGGTGAGGTCATCCGTTTGATCGGTCTTGAACTAAGGAAATATAAGGACGAGCTTGGCAGATTAGTAACTATGGAAATGGGAAAGATCTACACGGAAGGTCTTGGTGAAGTGCAGGAAATGATCGACATGGCTGATCTCGCAGTAGGTATGTCACGTCAGCTTTATGGCGCAACGATCCAGTCGGAACGACCGGAACATAGAATGTTTGAACAGTATCATCCACTCGGTGTGATCGGGATCATTTCCGCATTCAATTTCCCTGTCGCAGTGTGGGCATGGAATGCTTTTGTCGCAGCGGTATGCGGAGACACGATGATATGGAAGCCCTCAACTTCCACACCGTTAACTGCAATTGCTGTGACGAATATCGTCCACAAAGTTCTCGAAGAACAGGATGTGCCAAAAGCGATCTTTAATCTTGTGATTGGACGCGGAAGCGAGATCGGCGAGAAGCTTATCAATGATAAGAGCATTCCCCTTATCAGTGCAACCGGAAGCTGCCAGATGGGTAAACGTGTTCATCAAGCTGCTGCGAAACATTACGGCAGAGTAATACTCGAACTTGGCGGTAATAATGCAATTATAGTGATGGAAGATGCGAATATCGAACTGGCACTCAAGGCAGTTCTCTTCGGTGCAGTCGGAACCGCAGGACAGCGCTGTACATCCACACGCAGAGTGCTTCTTCACGAAGATGTTTTTGATGATTTCGTCCAAAAGCTGGAAAAAGCTTATTGCTCTGTTCCAATTGGCAATCCGCTCGAAGAAGGCGTACTCATGGGACCGCTCGTTGATAAATCTGCGGTGAGAGCATACAAGAACGCTCTGGAAAAGATCGAAGAACAGGGCGGAGAGATCATTTACGGTGGTGAAGTGCTGACAAAAGATGTGCCCGGAAGCTGCTACGTGCTTCCGACAATTGCTATTGCCAGAAATGACATGCAGATAGTACAGGAAGAGACTTTTGCACCGATACTTTATCTGATCAAAATCAAAAATATCGATCAGGCGATAGAGCTTCATAATGATGTTCCTCAAGGACTTTCATCAGCAATATTCACCAACAATTTGCAGTATGCCGAGCAGTTTCTCAGCGATAGAGGAAGCGATTGCGGTATTGCAAATGTAAATATCGGAACAAGCGGTGCCGAGATTGGCGGAGCATTTGGCGGTGAAAAGGAAACAGGCGGCGGACGTGAAGCCGGAAGCGATGCGTGGAAGGCATATATGCGTCGCCAGACGAATACCATAAACTGGGGCAAAACAATGCCTCTTGCCCAAGGTGTCGAATTCGATATTTAAATAAGAAAAATGATATGTGATAAAATTCTTGAAAGAAATCTGAACGTATTTCAAAGTGGGGCATAAATAAAATGTCCCACTTAAATTTTAAAAAAAAGGAGAAACATGGCTGGTCAAAAACAACAGCAGATCAAGATCAATATACCCAAAGAAAATTCCGAAGGTATCTATTCAAATATTGCTTTTATGAACTTCAATCAATCGGAATTCGTTGTCGATTATGGAAGAATTTTACCGGGAGTTCCGGAAGCAACAGTCTATTCCAGAATAATACTGTCTCCACAGCATGCAAAACGATTCATGCAACTTCTGGATAGAAACTTGAAAAAGTACGAAGAGCAATTCGGTGAAATAAAATTACCCGAGCAGGGATCAAAGAAGAATATCGGCTTCCAACAGGCAACTACAAATAGTTAATTCAAGCTCTGAAATAGAACACAGATTACTCAGATTTGGCTGATTTACTCCGTGAAATCCTGCAAAGCAGGAATCACGATGTATCGGGATTATTTCACAGGGTGAACATTGATTCATAAAAAAATATTGAACAATTTTGTTTTCATCTTTATTATAATTCGCGATAATTCGTATTAATTCGTGGTTGAAAGAGGTGAGCAAAATTTTCCGGATTATTGTTATATGTTGTATAGTGCTATTGAGTTTTTTAAATTTACTATCAGCTGATCAAAAATGGGATGAATTCATACTTGAACTGCGGGCAGGAGATATACTTCATGTTGGTGATTCTTGTTGGATAGTGCCCCAGGACACGACATACATTATAACCGATTCGATACATTTTTTCGTTCAAAAAGATTGTACCAATACAACAGAGTTCTATAAAACTATTAAGGGCGAAGCAGATAAATCCGATTTTACAAAACGACTTTTCGATCTTGCATTTAAAAAAGGAACTGGAAACAAAGATCCATTATATCAGCTCGAAAAAAGCGAGTTGCAATTTTATCCTTACAAAAATAAAATAATTCGGAATATTTACATAGTGAGTATTCCGATCTTCCAATCCAATACAGATAAAGATATCAAAATAATTCAGTGGGCAAAGAAAACTGCTGATAAGTTGCACATCAATACGAGAAAATGGGTCATCAAGAATATTCTGCTGTTTAAAGAAGGCGAACTCCTTGATCCGACTTTAATTGCGGAGAACGAAAGAATGCTTTATGAACTCCCTTTTATTAACGAAGTCTATTTCAAAATTTGTCCCTGCTATAATGAGCCCGATTATGTTGATGTTGTAGTCCTCACAAAAGATAAATTTCCTGTTGGCGCCAATCCGGGTATCTCTTCTCTGGACTCCTATCATCTTGAAATATATGATTTGAATATCGCCGGACTGGGACACGAAGTAAGTGCAAAAGTTGCATATAATGGAGGAGAAAAGGAAAAATTCTCTCTTCAGAATGCACTCTACAAAGTATATCATATAGGAAATACTTTTACTACCGGAGAATTGTTTTATTCAAATCCGGAACATGAAGAACGTTATGGTTTTTTATTCAATAGAAATTTCATACCTTCTAAAATCAATATTGCAGGAGGTCTTGGATTGGAGAGGGTCAACACATCTTACACTCATAGTCCGGATGACAGCACGTTAACTGAAAATCCGCTTGAATATGTTAAGGCTGATGTTTATGTTGGTGTCGCAGAACTGCTAAAAATGTTCAGTCCCTTGAGGGTTGAATATCTTGTTGAATTAGTGCGAGTTACACATTATGATTACTACAAATATCCTTTGATCGGGTCTTTGTTTGATGATAGATCTGAGGTGTTACTTTCACTAAATCATCAGAGAAGTAAGTATTATAAGAGCAATCTCATTTATGGTTTCGGTGAGATTGAATATATACCATACGGGCATTTGATCGAGTTTATCGGAGGAGTGGAGTATCCTGTATTATATGATAAACGATATTATGCGGGAATTCGTTTTTCCCAGGGTAATTTTATATTTGAGAGAGCTTTATACTATTATTTACAGTTAGGACTAGGAAGCTATTTTGAAAAGCTCTTATTGGGAAATTTTGATGAGGGCGTTTTCTCTTTGAATGCTCTTTTTTTTACAAAACATTATAAAATTGGAAATTACGGACTTAGAAATTTTATTGAATTTGATTATATGAAGGGATTGAATCAGCCCGTTTATCGATATATTGATCTTGATAATATGCAAAATGTTCGCGGTTTTGATGACGCAAAAGCAAGGGGACAGCAGCGGCTGGTAATTAATTTTGAAAGTGTTGCCTATACTCCATGGGATCTTATTGGATTCCGTTTTGCGATGTTTGGATTTTTCGATATTGGTTTTATTGGAAAAGCAAACAGCAATATATTCAAAGATAAAAGTTATATGGGCTTTGGCGCCGGTGTACGAATGAGGAATGAAAATCTTGTGTTCAAAACAATACAGCTTAAAGTAACCTATTATCCTGATATTGATGGAAAAGCTAAAATATCCCTTTCGCTTTCAGGTAAACCGGATTTAAACCTGCCGGGTTTTGATGTGAAATATCCTGAGACCATTAAGTTTGAGTAACTAGACCTTGCGAATGGTAAGATAAGAATAGCACGCAGATCGAGCAGATCCTCGCAGATACAAATATTGAATTTTATTTAACCACCCGACTTCGTTTCATTCCGCCGTGGCAGGCGAATTATCACGAATTTTCACGAAAATATTATTTTAATATGATCTTAATGTGTTTAACTTTGTGAATTCTTTGTGGTAATAAATTTTTAGCCACGAAACTTAAGGTAACCAAGACACACTAAAAAAAAGTTTGTCATTCTGAATGGAGCGTAGCGAAATGAAGAATCTATTCACTGACAATAGATATTATATCATAAGTATACTTTTGCTTGAATTATCAGATTCTTTACTTAGATAGCACGCCAGTCTCCTTCCGATCCCAGTGAAAAAGAAAACAGAGATTTCACCCCTACGAAATAAAAAAAAAGAAATTTCATTGGGCAAGCGGGACGGATAAATCGGAATACGCCCCGACAGGCAGAGATCACAGAGATTTTTTTATTTTAATTTCTTTATCAGTGGAAACTTGTTCGCCTGCTGACGAATCAACATCATCAGCGCTAATCTGCGTTCTATTCTTTATTACAGTACTTGATTAGAAAGAGCTTGACGAATTTTTAACACCATCTGCTATTAAGTCCAGTTTGCTGGAATAACGAGGTTATAATGAAAAAAGAGTTAAAGATATTAATATTGGAAGATAATCCTTTCGATGCTGAACTTATTAAGCGTGAACTTAGGAAAACCAATAAAGAATTTGAATCCAGAGTAGTGCAAGATGAAGAGAATTTTCGAAAAGAACTTGAAACCTTCCGACCTGATCTTATCTTATCAGATTACGCCATGCCCCAGTTCACGGGATTGGACGCTCTGGAAATTGTAAAAAAGAAATGTCCAGAAATTCCTTTCATCATCGTAACCGGTTCCTTAAATGAAGAAACAGCCGTTAAATGTATGCGCTGGGGTGCCTGGGATTATGTGCTAAAAGATAAGCTCGTACACCTGGGACATGCAGTAGAAAATGCCATTAAACTCAAAATGAAGATTTACAGGAAGTGGAAAAAAGTTTCCAGGCATTATTTGGCAAGGGAAAGAAGTTTGATGTTGAATACAGAATCAAAAGAAAAGATGGTGAGTGGATTTGGGCACGTGATGTAGCAAGTGTTGTGCATGAAGAAAACGGAGAAAGATATGCTTATGGTGTTTTCACAGACATCACCGAGCGCAAAAAGGAGGAAGAAGAACTACAGAAGAGCGAACATAATTATAGACTTTTATTCGATAATTTGATTGATGGAATCTTCGTTCTTGATGCTGAAACACTGGAAGTAGTAATAGCAAATAAGTCTGCGGCAAAAATAGCTGGATTCGATTCTGAAGAAGACACTGTTAATGTAAATCTAAATGACTTTATTTTACCGGAGGATAAGGAAGAAGTTTTAAGAATTATCTATGAAGATATGTTTGAAAAAGATTTGCATCAAATCAATGAATTCCGCTCTATTACCAAAGATGGTAGAGAAATATGGATAAGTGCGGTCGGTGTAAAAACCGAATATCAAGGAAAATTAGCAGGTTTAATTTCAATCAGGGACATCACCGAGCGCAAACAGGCAGAGGAAAGAATTGATCATCTCAACCTTATTCTGCGTTCTGTTAGAGTTGTTAATCAATTGATCACAAAAGAAAAAGACAGAAATGTACTTATACAACAAGCTTGTGAGATACTTACTAGAAACGAAGGGTACCATGAAGCCCTGATAGCTCTATTTGATGAAAACAATAAATTGGATATTGCTGTGCAGTCAGGTATTGGAAGCGATTTCCAACTTTTAACGAATAATCTGAAAAAAGGTAAACTCTGTAATTGCATCCAGAAAGCATTAAATCAACCGGAAGTGATTTTGATAGAAAATCCTGTAGTTGAATGTAAGGATTGCCCTATTTCTGATGTGTGTGGAGGAAGAAGTACAATATCCGTCAGGTTGGAATACAAAAACAAAGTTTATGGTGTATTGATTGCCAGCATAGAAAAAAAATACCTCGCTGATGAGGAAATGTTGGATCTATTCAGAGAGGTTACCGGTGATATTGCTTTTGCATTATATCGTTTGGATTTGGAAGCAGCTCACAAAAAGGCAGAGGAAACAAAAAGAGCATCGTATAACATTGCCAGTGCTGTAAATACAGTTGATAATTTGCATGAACTCTTCGTTAAAATAAGAGAATACCTGGGAAATGTGATTGATACAACCAATTTTTATGTTGCCCTATATGATGAAAGGACCGATGTGATTTCGCTACCTTTTGATGTTGATGAAAAAGATAAATTTGAAACCTTCCCGGCTGGTAAAACTCTCACAGCATACGTTATAGAAACGGGTAAACCATTATTTGCTCCTCGGAAATTACAAGATGAATTAACCGAGCAAGGCAAAATTGAAGTAATTGGAACTCGTTCTGAAATATGGATGGGTGCCCCACTTAAAGTTGAAAACAAGGTAATGGGTGTTATAGCAATTCAAAGCTATGATGATCCAAACCTTTATTCTGAGAAAGATATAGAAATTCTCACATTCGTTTCCGAAGAAATTGCTCTTGCCATCAAGCATAAACAAGCGGAAGATCAGATCAGGAGAGAGCTAAAAGAAAAAGAAGTATTGTTGAGAGAGGTACATCATAGGGTAAAGAACAATTTGCAGGTAATATCAGGTCTCCTTCAGCTTCAAAAGG